>JACMME010000101.1 GCA_014379205.1 Gemmatimonadaceae bacterium | reverse complement strand
TTTGGAATTCTACACTGCTTTGTTGATCTTCACCCCCGCTTTCTGGCGGCGGTGAGCCGTCCGGAGGGCTGATGCCTATCGCTCGGCCTACGGGAAGTTTGTGAATCCTTATTTCGAGGTGTTGTCTCGCCGGACGCCGGCCGAAAAGGCCGCGCGTACATCCGTCAGAGTAACCATACCGGTGACGCGACGAACATCGGACCGGTCCAGCACTGCGATCGCTTCAAGTTCTGCGTCTTCGAGCCGCTCTAATGCGTCCTCGAGCATTTGATCTTGATGCACGTGCGGGTAGGATGCTTCCATGTCCAGGAGCATCGCCACCGGCTGCGTGGGGTCGGATTCCCGGATCATTCGAAGCAACTCGTCCCGCTCAAACGCAGCAGCTTCACCATCGGCAATGAGAATCACGAAACCCGGAGCATCCGACGGAATGTCGCCCACCACCGTGTCTGGTTTAAGGACACATACGTTCGGCTCCATGACCTCCGATATCGTAGTGCCGGAGTGGCGTTCCCGCGCCGGGCGAGGGAGGTGAATTCCATCTTGCAGAGCCAGAGCATCGTAGACAGTTACGGCCTGGAGCTTCCGCGAAATGGTGAAGCTGACGAGATTGGCGATCATCAGCGGCACGACAATCGAATAGTCTCTGGTCAGTTCAAAGATCATGAAAACGGACGTCAGCGGCGTTCGGATGATCCCGGCGAAGACAGCGCCCATTCCGACGAGTGCATAAGCGCCCGGACTGGCTGTAAACGTGGGCAATAGAAAATGCGCGGTGCTCCCGACTGCTGCGCCGAGCATGGCGCCCAGGAAAAGGCTTGGCCCGAATATGCCTCCGGAATTGCCCGAAGCGTAACACGCCGAGGTGGCAACCAACTTCATCGCGAGAAGGGATACCACGAAGGCCAAAGTAATTTCCCCATTCAGGACCTGGCCAACATAGTCATACCCCACACCGAGCACCTGGGGCGTCCACACAGCGAGGACACCTACGGTCAACCCTCCCACAGCAGGCTGAGCCCATCGTGTGTGGGACGGCAAACCTTGGAACTTCCCCCGCATATAGAGCGTGAGTTTCACGAACACAACGGAACAAAGCCCGCCTGCGATGCCCAGAAGCGCGTAGATGAAAAACTCGACCGGATGCGTGAGCTGGTACTCGGGAACATGAAACAGCGGTTCATCGCCCAACAAAGAATGAAGAACCACCCATGCCGTTCCGGAGGCGATCACCGCAGACCCCAGCACGCGAGCGTGCAGATCGCCGACGACCTCTTCGAGAGCAAACAATACACCGGCAATTGGTGTGTTAAACGCCGCCGATACGGCTGCTGCTGCTCCAACAGGAATAAGATCCCGAACCCGGCCGCGCCCCAGACCGATGCGCCGGCCAAGGACGGAAGCGATCCCGCCACCGATCTGCACCGATGGTCCCTCTCGCCCGAGAGCGATTCCGCTAGCCAGAGCTGCCGAGGAACAGATGAAGCGGCCAATCACGGTCCGCCCGCTGATATAGCCTCCTTCCAGCAGCATCGCGACCTTAGTTTGGGGAATACCGCTTCCACGCGCAGCCGGAAAAAACCGAACCAACAAATATCCAGTAACCAGCGATCCCGCAATCGGAATAGCCAGCCGCCGCCACGCACCGCCCTCAAGCGGGTACATGCGTGCGCCGATATGTTCCGATAGAAGTATGAAGGCGACGACGACGACGCCCACGAGCCCACCAATGAGGAGAGCCAGTGCAAGGTATACCTGGTCCTCATGGAAGCGAAAGCGCCTGAGTCGCTCGGCCAACATCATGATCCCGCTCGAAAGTCTGCCGCCGATTCCTTCCGTCACTCGCTCCATTGTTGCAGCCGGATTTGTTGGGGTAGCACATGATTAGCGGCGGCAACCCTCCTGTGACCCTGAGCAGCGTTCGCGTGAAGACGCTGGACGCGCGGCGCGTCGTGCCGGTATTCTTCGTCACCCTTCTTGTGACAGCTGCGGTGGTGATCATCGACCTGATGCTGGTTGACGTCGCACGTCAGCACAGATCTGACGCGGCACTTCAGATGTTCGAACGCGGACAGTCAGAGATGCGGCAGGGGAATACGGCAGCCGCTCTCGAGCTCTTCCGAAGCGCGCACAATCAGAGCACATCGAACTCTGAGTACCACCTCGCGTTCGCGAGGGGGCTGCGTGCCAATGGTCTGGAGCGCGAAGGCCAGGCCGCAGTCGAGCGTCTGCTGAGCCAGTTGCCGTCCCATGGAGGGGCTAACGCGGAAATGGCACGAATCCTCGCGCATGCAGGGGACTGGGAACGCGCTGCGTGGTTTTACCATCGCTCACTATACGGTGAGTGGCGTGGGTCGCCCGATTTGGTTTCGCTCCGGTTTGAACTCGCAGATCTGCTCGCCAAACATGGTGCGGACGGAGAACTGCTGGCGGAGGTCGTACTGCTGGAAACACTCAGTGGGCCATCCTTAGATCGTCGTCACCTGGCAAAGCTGCTGCTCGCGGCGAAGGCGTGGACGCGGGCCGAACGTCAGTACCAGATGCTTCTTCGGTCAAGTCCGGCTGAAGCTGAACTCCTGGCTGGACTCGCGCGAGCGCAGTTCGGGGCGGGCAA
>JACMME010000100.1 GCA_014379205.1 Gemmatimonadaceae bacterium | reverse complement strand
GCGTATGGCTGATGGCGTATGGTGATCGACCTATTTGCCATCTGCCATCAGCTATCTCAGCTACTTCAGAATCTTCGCCACTACGCCCGCGCCTACCGTGCGACCGCCCTCCCGGATCGCGAACCGCAATCCCTCGTCCATCGCGATCGGTGTTATCAGGTCGATCGTCATCTGGATGTTGTCGCCCGGCATTACCATCTCCGTCCCTTCAGGAAGCTCCACCGTCCCCGTCACGTCCGTCGTACGGAAGTAGAACTGCGGACGGTAGCCCTTGAAGAACGGCGTGTGCCGGCCGCCCTCCTCCTTCGTCAACACGTACACCTCGGCGTGAAACTTCGTGTGCGGCGTGATCGATCCACCCTTCGCCAGCACCATCCCGCGCTCCACGTCGTCCTTACCGATACCGCGAAGAAGCAATCCCACGTTGTCCCCAGCCTCGCCAGCGTCCAGGAGCTTCCGGAACATCTCCACTCCCGTCACCACCGTCTTCTTGTCGCTCAGGAACCCCACCAGGGCCACTTCCTCGCCAACCTTCACCATTCCGCGCTCGATTCGACCCGTCGCCACCGTCCCACGTCCCGTGATCGAAAACACATCCTCCACAGGCATCAGGAACGGCTTGTCGATCTCGCGCTTGGGCTGCGGGATATAGCTGTCCAACGCATCCATCAGCTCCCCGATCTTCTTCCCATACTCCGAGTTCGGATCGCCAGACTGCAACGCATGCAGGGCGCTCCCTCGAATCACAGGGATCTCATCACCCGGAAACTCGTACGCGCTCAGAAGCTCCCGTACCTCCAGCTCCACCAGGTCCAGCAACTCCGGATCATCCACCATGTCCACCTTGTTCATGAACACGATGATGTACGGTACTCCCACCTGACGGGCCAACAGGATGTGCTCTCGCGTCTGCGGCATCGGTCCGTCCGCCGCCGACACCACCAGGACCGCTCCGTCCATCTGCGCCGCACCCGTGATCATGTTCTTCACGTAGTCGGCGTGGCCCGGACAGTCCACGTGCGCATAGTGTCGCTTCGTGCTCTCGTACTCCACGTGCGCAGTCGCGATCGTGATCCCGCGCTCACGCTCCTCAGGTGCCTTGTCGATCTGGTCGAAAGCCACCTTCTGCGCCAGCCCCTTCGTCGCCTGGATGCTCGTTATCGCTGCCGTCAACGTCGTCTTGCCATGATCCACGTGCCCTATCGTTCCCACGTTCACATGCGGCTTCGTACGCTCGAACCGTGCCTTTGCCATGATTGCGATTTCCTAAATAATGAAAGTTCCGGTCTAAGGCTGATGGCTATCAGCTATCTGACCATCAGCTATCTGCCATCCCCCAATCACGCCTTCACCTTGTTGATTATCTCTTCCGCCTTGCTCTTCGGCACTTCCTCGTAGTGGCTGAACTCCATGGAGTACACCGCGCGCCCCTGCGACGAAGACCGCAGTGTTGTCGAGTAGCCGAACATCTCCGCGAGAGGAACGCTGGCAGCTATCACATGCGCTTCGCCGCGTTGCGTCATTCCGCCGATCTTTCCACGGCGCGATGACAGGTCGCCGAGAATGTCGCCCATGTAATCCGCCGGACATACGACTTCGACATTCATGATCGGTTCGAGGATGACCGGATGCGCGCGCTTTGCCGCCTCCTTGAAGGCCATTGACCCCGCGATCTTGAACGCCATCTCGCTCGAATCGACATCGTGGTACGACCCGTAGACCAGCTCGACTTTCACGTCCACTACCGGATAGCCCGCCAGAATGCCGTTCTCGAGCGCTTCCTTGATCCCCTGCTCCACCGGACCAATGAACTCACGCGGAATGACACCGCCCACGATCTTGTCCTCGAACACGTAGCCCTGACCCGCCTGCGCCGGCTCGAGATTGATCACAACGTGGCCGTACTGCCCCTTGCCGCCTGACTGCCGGATGAACTTCCCCTCCACTTTCTCAACACGCTTCTTGATCGTCTCGCGATAGGCAACCTGAGGGCGGCCGATATTGGCGTCGACCCTGAACTCGCGCTGCATCCTGTCGACAATGATCTCGAGGTGCAGTTCACCCATTCCGGAAATGATCGTTTGAGCCGTTTCGGGGTCGGTGTGCACCCGGAACGTCGGATCCTCCTCCGAGAGCTTCTGCAGCGCGATTGAAAGCTTGTCCTGATCCGCCTTCGTCTTGGGCTCGATGGCCACATCGATGACCGGCGCCGGAAACTTCATCGCCTCGAGGATGATCGGATCGTCCTCATCCGATAGCGTGTCCCCGGTGCGTGTTTCCCTGAGCCCGATGGCGGCGCAAATGTCGCCGGCACGAACTTCCTCGATTTCCTCGCGCTTGTTGGCGTGCATCTGCAGCAGCCTGCCAATCCGCTCGCGCTTGTCCTTCGTCGAGTTGTAGACGTACGAGCCCGCCTTGAGCATTCCGGAGTACACGCGGAAGAAGGTCAGTTTACCGACGTAGGGATCGGTCGCGATCTTGAAGGCGAGGGCCGCGAACGGCGCTTCATCCGATACGGGCCGCTCATCGAACGTCTCGTCGTGGTGCGGAAGGTGACCGCGTATCGCCTTCACTTCCTTTGGCGAAGGGAGATAATCGATAACCGCATCGAGCAGATGTTGTACGCCCTTGTTCTTGAACGATGCGCCGCAAAGAATCGGAATGAAATTTCCGGAGATCGTCGCCAGACGAATCGCGCGCTGAATCTCCGCGATACTCAGCTCCTGCCCGCCAAGGTACTTCTCCAACAGCACTTCATCGTGCTCCACCGCCGCCTCGAGCGCTGCGTGTCGCGCTTCAGCCACCGCGGTGGCGTACACCTCGGGGACCGGCGTCTCGGTGAATGTCTTGCCGAGTGTCTCCTCGTCGAAGATGATCGCCACGTTGCGCAAGACATCGATATGGCCCGTGAACAGCTCGCCTGTTCCCATGGGAAGCTGGATCGGGAAGGACTTCGAGTACAGGCGGTCACGAATCATCTTGACGCAACGGTCAAAGTCAGCGCCGACACGATCCATTTTGTTGGCGAAGATGATGCGTGGAACGCCATACCGGTCCGCCTGACGCCAGACCGTTTCGGTCTGTGGCTCGACGCCCGCGACGGAATCGAGCAGAGTTACCGCACCGTCGAGCACGCGCAGGGAGCGTTCCACTTCCACCGTGAAATCAACGTGCCCGGGTGTATCGATGATGTTGATGCGGTACTCGATCTCGTTGTGCATCCAGAAGCAGGTAGTTGCGGCAGACGTAATCGTGATGCCACGCTCCTGCTCCTGCTCCATCCAGTCCATTGTGGCTGCGCCGTCATGGACCTCACCGATCTTGTGGCTCTTTCCCGTATAGTAGAGGATGCGCTCGGTAGTAGTCGTCTTCCCGGCATCGATGTGGGCCATGATGCCGATATTGCGATAGTAGTCGAGCGGTGTAATACGAGCCATTATACCTGTACCGAGAAGCAGAGCGTCCGATAATACTTTCCGAGTCCAGCAAAAACGCGGGTGGACCGGGCGCCTCATGTGAGGCCGGTATCCATCCGCTGCCGCCGGGTATGCTTGCCACTGCTGCGCGAGCTGGGACCCTAGGGCGCGCCGAGAACTTCTCAGCGTCAGATTTTATGTTCTACGGGACTTGCCTTCCTGAATACTGCAACCCTTAGCCACTCAAATGTATGGGGTGGCCACGAGATGTCAATTCCAGATGAGAATGGAAATGCTACCGGTTACCACACCGAAATGCATCGGCTGTCCCTTCACGAGCGCTAGATCGTTTACACTGCCACGCGGGGCGGTGTGACGACGAGGGTTGCTGCGACAATGAGTGCACCCACTGCAGCGAGCGAGGGCACAAGGAAGCTACCGGTGAGATCGTGCACAAAGCCGGCGAATGCCGGGCCGAGAATCTGGCCCAACCCGAACGAAGCGGTCATGATGGCCAGCGTGCGTCGGGGTTCACCATGAGAGAGGCGGCGCGCTTCGATCAGGCCAAGCGCAGTGATGCCCATGAACGTGCCTCCAAGCAATGAGGCACAGGCGACGATCCCCGGAAGGGTATACCAAAGGACGCTCGCAGCCACTCCCGCAGCCTCAATCGCGAAGGCGAGAGCAAGAGCCCTGGCGTTGCCCATCTTCTTTGCGAGGAACGCCCAAAACGCGATCGAAGGGGCGGCCGCGAGCCCGACCAGGAGCCAGACGATGGGCTCGGCGCTGCGCACAACTTCGGATGCTCGGACGATTGTCACCAGAAAAGTGGCCGTGATTACATAGCCGAAGCCAAAGAGCCCGTATGCGACAACGAGATTCCGGAGTGCTGAACTCCGCGGGGCTGCCCCCGTCGTTGAAGGAGTGTGCCGTTCAGTACGATTTGGAATCAGGGTATAGACGATACCCAGGCATACCAGGGAGAGCAGCCCACTCGCAAGCCAGAGCGAACGCCACTCGCCACCCGCAGCCACCAGGATCGACACAAGAATAGCCGACGCAGCGATGCCAGAGCCCACGCCGGCGAAGTGAACTACGGCGAGCTTGGAGCGCTCCGCCGCACTGGGCCGGTCGAGAACGATAGCGGAAGAAAAAACCAGAACAAACGCGCTCGCGAAACCACCCAGAAATCGCAGCACGAAGAAAGCCGCCGTGGATTCTACAAGTCCCATCGCGCCCGTCGAGGCCGCACTTACCGAGAGCGCTGCAATCAGCCATCGGCGGCGCGAGCCCAGCACCGCTGAACTGGCTGCGACGAGGGCCCCAATGAGATAGCCAGCAAAGTTGGCGGAGGCCAAGGCGCCGGCCATCGTCGTCGTCATCCCGAGATCCTCGACCATCAAAGGCAGAATGGGTGTATAGACGAATCGCCCAACCCCAAGGGCGGCAGCAAGGGCGATGAGGCCACCTACCGCAAGCCAGACCGGACTCTGCGACTTACTGATCATTTCGGTGTGACCGTACGACTCAGGGCCAAGGCGTCAGATGCACCACGCCCCGCTCGAGTCGTGCAACTCAAAGCGGGGCGTTGAAATGAACGTGAGACCCGAGCAAGCTACCAGCGATAGTGCGCGAACGCCTTGTTGGCCTCGGCCATTCTGTGCGTGTCTTCCTTCTTCTTGATCGCGTTGCCTTCACCTTTCGACGCCGCGATGATCTCGGCCGCAAGCTTCTCCGGCATCGATTTCTCGCCTCGATCGCGTGAGTAGGAAATCAGCCAACGCATACCAAGCGCGGTGCGGCGCTCCGGGCGCACCTCGACTGGAACCTGATAAGTCGCGCCGCCAACGCGCCGGCTCTT
Source organism: Gemmatimonadaceae bacterium (assembly GCA_014379205.1). Classification (GTDB taxonomy): domain Bacteria; phylum Gemmatimonadota; class Gemmatimonadetes; order Gemmatimonadales; family Gemmatimonadaceae; genus JACMME01. Next base: position 1,722 of record JACMME010000100.1, on the reverse strand, counting down.
GACCTCCACCACCGGCTTGATGTTCTGCAGCGCCAGCTTGAAGACGTTTACACCGGGCTGCCCTGTACGCGTCTCCACAAGATCCATGGCTCCGTAAAACATCCGCTCGGCAAGCGACTTGTTGCCCTCATACATCATCGCGTTAACGAACTTCGAAACGGTCTGACTATCGTAGCGCGCATCCGGCAGGATGGTGCGCTTCACGCTCTTCTTGCGACGGCTCACTTCTTCTTTCCTCCGGCAGCGCCCGCCTTGGGCTTCTTGGTTCCGTACTTGGATCGGCTCTGGTTACGTCCGTTCACACCGGATGCGTCCAGGCTTCCACGCACAATGTGATACCGCACGCCAGGCAAATCCTTCACGCGGCCGCCACGGATGAGCACGATCGAGTGTTCCTGAAGGTTATGGCCCTCACCAGGTATGTATGCAGTTACCTCAAAACCATTCGTCAAGCGAACGCGCGCAACCTTGCGTAACGCTGAATTCGGCTTCTTCGGCGTCGTCGTGTAGACACGCGTGCACACGCCACGCCTTTGCGGGTTGCTGCGGAGCGCTGGAGCTTTTTCCTTTCTTTCAACATCGCGGCGACTTTGCCGCACGAGCTGATTGATAGTCGGCATTAACGGTGATGACAGTGCACAAAAATACGCCCCCGTTGGGCGCCACAGACCTGCAAAATTAGACCTGATGGAATAGCATGTCAAGCCAAACCGCGGCTTAACAGTCGATCAATAAAGCACTTCAATCCGAAGAAAGCAGATAGCTGATGGCTGATGGCGGATCGACCTCACTTGCTATCTGCTATCAGCCATCAGCTATCCGCCATTACTCCACCTCTACCACCTCGCCTACCGCCACCGGAATCATCGGCGCAAACGGCGACGGGACCGGCTTTTCCATAGGTCCATCGCTCGGGTAACCGGTAATCGACTCCGCTCCCTCGATATCGACGCTCTGGTATCGGTACATGCCAGTGCCCGCCGGAATAAGGTGACCAATGATGATGTTCTCCTTGAGCCCGAGGAGATCGTCACGCGACCCGCGGATCGCTGCGTCCGTAAGCACGCGCGTCGTCTCCTGGAAGCTTGCCGCTGAGATGAAGGACTGTGTAGTAAGGCTCGCCTTCGTGATGCCCAGCAGCAGGGGCTCGGATATCGCCGGTGCCTGCGTACGGCGCTTGGCCTGCTCGTTGATCTCACGGAACGAACCCTTGTCTACGTGCTCGCCCTCGAGCAGCTCCGTATCCCCGGGGTTCATTACGCGCAACTTCTGAAGCATCTGACGTACAATCACGCCGATGTGCTTGTCGTTGATCTTCACGCCCTGCAGGCGGTAAACCTCCTGCACTTCGTTGAGAAGATACTCCTGCACCGCACGCGGCCCCTTGATCCTGAGGATGTCGTGCGGGTTCACCGGGCCTTCGGAGATACGGTCGCCCGCGCGCACGCGATCACCTTCGTGCACTCGGATGTGCTTGCCGGCGGGAACCTCGTACAGCTGCGGTTCGCGCGACTCGTCGGGTGAACCGGAGTCGCCGACAGGTGAAACGAACACCTCACGCTTGCCGCGCTTGATCTCACCGAAGCGCACGATGCCGTCGATCTCGGAAATGGTCGCCGGATCCTTGGGACGCCGTGCCTCGAACAGCTCCGCCACACGCGGAAGACCGCCAGTGATGTCACGTGTCTTGTAAGCTTCACGGCTGATCTTGGCCAGAATGGT
>JACMME010000099.1 GCA_014379205.1 Gemmatimonadaceae bacterium | reverse complement strand
TTCCGAAGCGGCGGAATCGCCACCACTCTGAACGCTCAGACCGGCAAGGTACTCAAGCAGGCGCGGTTGACAGGCGCCCTCGAAGACTATTACGCGTCACCCATCGGCGTCGACGGCAAGGTCTACATCGCCAGCCAGCATGGCAAGGTCGTCGTGCTGCGTGCCGCGGGCGACTGGGAGATTCTGGCGATCAATGAATTCGACTCGGACATCTACGCTACTCCGGCAATCAGCGAAGGCGAACTGTATGTTCGCACCCGAAACTCTCTTTATGCCATTGGGCTGTCGGATCCAGCAGGAAGCGTTAAACATGCTCGCTAACCGCCCAAAGGCGAAGCTTCCAGCACAACCGATCCTGGTTTCGCTGCGCTCCCGCCTGATCCTCGCCTCGGTGTTGTGGCCGGAGATGACTATCGTGTCTGGTCGCGGCTTGTCGTGCTTTGAGCGGTCGGCAACATGTTGCGAATGGCTTCAATCCGCCATCCACCGGAGCTTCGCTTCATGATGAAGGTGGACCACATCTTCCGGTCGCCAATCTCATAACGCGCATCCGCGATTGCTACATCATCGCCGAGAAACCGAACTGTTTCGACTGTAAGGGTTCGCTTTCCGGTCTCACGGGCGGAACTGGCGAGCATGCCGCGCACCAATGCGTCTCTCCCTCTGCGCCACTCGCCCGATGACACAAGCTGATCCGCATTATCAGTGAATAACGCACCAACCGCCTTTGAATCGCTCACGTCGCGAGCATTCGCATACCGCTTCACCATCTCGTGAACGGCTGCTTCGGCAGATGTCCGGCCAGCCTGAGCCGCGAATAGCTGCGTGCACAACAGACACATTGCAATTTTCATCAGAAACTTAGTGTACGCCTGGGGACCGTTGCGCGGGGAACCCTGTGATACATGTCTTTAACCAGTCCACAGACCAGCGGCAATGGTCGGCAGGTGACGGCTAAGATAACCAGAGACACCCATGACGCAGCTCACTGATTCCCGTCTCGCCTGGTTCAATGGCAAGTTCATGCCCGAGAATCAGGTACTGATCTCGTTCCGCGACCGGAGCTGGAAGTACGGCGACGGCGCCTTCGACATGACGCGCACCTTTAACGGCCGCGCCTTCCGGCTTAAGGAGCACATTGACCGCTTCTATCGCTCGCTTCGTTATCTGCGTCTGGACCCCGGCATAAGTCCGCAGGAGTTGGTCGACGTGTCAGAGCAGATCGTGGCGCGCAACGAACCGCTGCGCAGCAGAGCTGGTGATTGGTGGATCGGTCAGCGGGTGAGTCGCGGTATGGACCTGATTGAGGATGAAGTGCCTGAGCATAGTGGTCCGAACGTGATTGTGGAATGCACGCCGCTACCGCTTAAGGCGCGCGCGCGCCAATTCAGAGACGGTCTCGACGTGTGGACACCCGCGCAGCGTCGCATCGCGCCGGACATGCTAAGCCCGCGCGCGAAAACGCACAACTACCTGAATATGATCGTCGCAGAGCAATCGGTAAAAGCGCACGATCCCGACGGCTGGGCGGTGCTGCTCGACGTAAACGGAAATCTCGCCGAGGGAATGGGCAGCAACATCTTCATTGTTCGCGAGGGCCAGCTCTTTACACCGAGCGAGCGTTACGTTCTGCAGGGCGTCAGCCGCCAGATGACGTTCGATCTCGCGCGCAGCCTCGCCATTCCAGTCATTGAAGGGGACATCGATCTCTTCGACGCGGAGAACGCAGAAGAGATGTTTCTCACGTCGACGAGTCTCTGCATCGCTGGCGTCCGCAGTTTCAACGGCGCCAGGGTCGGCGATGGCCGCGCGCCCGGCCCGATCACTAAACGCCTGATAGACGCCTACATCGCTGAGGTAGGGTGCGATTTCGTGAAGCAGTATCTTGACCGGCTGAGCTGACGCGGTTATGAACTGATTGGCGACCAACTTCCGAATCACGGGTCTGTGTCGATCACAACTTGCTGGTTGACCCATTGTGCGTTGCGAACATGCTTTTCCGACATGAAAACAATGAATTCCGTTCGTAGTGTCTGCCGCGCTGCTATCCACCGAAATGTGGGTGTGTTGAAGAGCGTGCCCCGACTCACTGCGCTTTTCAACCCTTCTGCATAGGGTGATGTCCCGAACTCGATACCCCGGGCGATCACCTTACCATCCCACGGCTTCTGTTGCGCGCGCCGGTTCTCCTGCCAGTCCGCCGCCCACGGATTTGTCGACGTGGGAAACAGATAACCGATGGTTACCGGATACTGTGGATGCGTCAGGGTAAAGAACTGATATTCCCTGGATGAATCCATCAGAAGCGCGGTGTAGCTGCCTGCCGGTGTCTCCGCGGGCATCATCCTCTCGCTGGGGCTTTCGCCCTCGGGCAGCTCGGCGTTCCGGTGACCTCTCTTCGCTGAAATCCGCAATAGCGACTTTCCCGGCTCGACAAACGGCGGACCAAAGGTAGCGTGCTGCATCCACTGAACAGGCCGGTCGAATGGCAGCAGGTTCTCAATGGATTCCTCTACCCGTACCCACGGAAGCATACGTTGCATCGTCACTGTCCGCTCAACGCGGTATTGCGTTTTTACCAGTTCCGCTGTGTAGCGCAGCGTAATGGTGTCGCCATGGGCGCCCCCGCCGATCTTCCGCCACTGCACGATCGGCGCTTCTCCATGATTGCCGAGTCCGGCGGCGACTTCTTCCGGAGAGGAGGGCGGACCGTAAGCCGGGAAGCAGAGCAGGTGCCCCATGTAGCCGCTCGACAGCCAGCGGTGCGGATCGTCGCCATACCGGCTGTTGTCACGTGCATCGTCGTAGGTGTGGGGATCAATCGTTGGGTAGTGCGGGACCCTCATGGGATTGATGTCGCGGTGCGCTTCCCCGGTGGTTTGGCGAACTTCGGCAATGTGGCCGCCACTCTTGAGGACCGCGACCCGCAGTATGCCGTTCTCGAGTACCCAGGCTGGACGCCCCTGAAACGTTTGCTCAGTCAGACTGAAAGCAGCGGCAGCCGAACTCACAAGGGACAACGAAGAGAGTACAAGACGCCAACCCATCGCAACAGCATCTCATGCTCCAGGATCTCTCGCGTTTGCTGGATAATTGACATTTATGACGATGCTGCAGGACGCAAGCCGGCGTTTCTTCATTGCTTCCTCTTTCGGAGCGGCCGCTGTCGCGATCCCACCTGAAGAGTATCGCGTGGCCGTCATTGGACACACCGGAAGAGGCAATTACGGCCATGGCATCGACGTGGTTTGGAAGTTTGTCGAAAAGACTAAGTTAGTCGCACTGGCCGATGTGGACCCGGTCGGCCGCGCGGCTGCCGCCAAACGGAGCGGCGCGGCGCGTGTGTACGCGGATTATCGGGAAATGTTGCGGCAGGAGAAGGTGGACGTGGTTGGCATCGGCCCCCGATCGCTGGATGAGCGGGAATCCATGGTGATCGCGGCTGCAGAAGCGGGAGCACACATCTTTACCGAGAAGCCGTTCGCCAGGAACCTGGTTGAAGCCGATCGCATAGTCGAAGCGGTGCGGAGGAACAAAGTAAAGCTGCAGGTGGCACACCAGATGCGCATGTCTCCGTACATGCTTCGTGCAAAGGCGATGGTTGAGGCGGGCGAGATCGGAGAAATTCAGGAAGTGCGAACCCGGGGCAAGGAGGATCGGCGCGCCGGGGGTGAGGATCTGATGGTCCTCGGCTCGCACCTTTTCGACATGATGCGCTTCTTTCTGGGAGATCCGCAATGGGTGGCGTCGCACGTGACCACCAATGGCGAGGAGATGAGCGAACGCGACGTGAAACACGGAACGGAGCCCATTGGACCGGTAGCAGGAAATCAGATCGCAGCGATGTTTGCTTTCGGCAATGGCGTCCACGGATACTTTGCCTCTCGTGCC
>JACMME010000098.1 GCA_014379205.1 Gemmatimonadaceae bacterium | reverse complement strand
CGGCCTCCGTGGGCGAAGCGAGCGCCTCCTCCAGGGCGTCCTCGATGTTTGTGGATCCCTCCGCGCGCAGATCATCGAGATAGCGCCGAGCCTCGGCGACGTTGCCCGGAGTAGCGGCGAGGAATTCATCCCTGAATGTGCGCGCATCGGTCGAGAAATCGATCAAACGAAACCGGTCGCGCGATGAAAGCGTTGTGAGGAACCGCTTCCCAGCTTCGCGTGCCTGCTCCATCTTGCGGCCGCTCATGGAGCCGGAGACGTCCAGCACGAGAGTCACGTCGCGGGGGGTGGTACGCGGCGAGAGTGACGGTGGTGAGAGCGTGATGAGCGCGAACCCGTCGTCCCGCCCGGTGGAATGCGACAGCACAGTGATTGCCGCTTCACTTCGCCGGCTAACGGGGACAAGCAGCGTCAGGTCACGCGCATCGCCGCGCACGTCCACGCGCCGGCGTCCGCCTTCATCGCGAAAGCTGAGCGAGTGCGTGGGAGAATATGCGGTGCCGAGCTCCCTCGTATTGGGGTAAGTGAACGTGAAGGAGACGCGGCCGTCACGGCGGGAATTGGGATTTGAGGTTGGGGAGTCGTTTTCCCAGGATTGACGGCCGCCGCGCATAGCCGCACCACGGAAGTAATCGACACGCAGCGCATCACCTTCCCGTTCCGCAACGCTCTGGAACCGCACGACGATCCGCTTCCTCTCTCCTGGCGCAATCGGGAAGATGCGAGTTCGGAGGAGACCGTGACCCATCCATTCAACCAGCGCAGGATCGCGCTGCCGACGAACTATCTCCTCGTAGATGCGCCGAGCCTCCTCGGCATTCATCGTCTCTCCAGCGACCAGCTCACCGTTGATGGAGAGCTTCAGGTCCTGAAAGGCCGCGCCCTTCGGCAGAGGAAAGAGGTAGTCGGCCTCGCCGATCAGTCCACCGTTATTGGTGAAAGTCTCCTCCACTTCGTACTGAAGCACGCGATCGGCGAGCTGGACCTTGACGTCGCTCGAGACACGAACGACGGCGGCGCCTCCTCCAATTGGAGGGCATCGCTCGAGGCGGCAGGGACGAGGAATTATCCACCCCTGCGCATCCAGCGTCAGGGGCAGAGCGAAAGCGAGTGCAAGCGAAGAGAGTAGGACGCGCATTGGGTCTCCATGCAGGGGTTCTCTGATGAAGACGCCGGATTTCACACAACTTGCACACCCTTGACTCAACTGGGCGGGTCGGGTTCGGTCCCCAACGAGTACGGTGCCCGGTGCCCGGTGTTCGGTGTTCGGTTGGTACTGCGCGGTGCACGGTGTTCGGTTGGAACTACAGGGTGCCCGGGGCCCGGGGACGGGTCCCCGCCCTCTCCCCCGGCCCCCCCCCCCCCCCCACCCCCACCCGCCCCCCGCCCCCCGGGCACCTCACTCGTTGCGGGCCGGAGCTGACTTCCACGCTGCGTGTCCCGCTGCGTTCCCCTCAACGCGCGCACGGCAAGCAGGTGATCGTCCGCGCGTGCCAGCATCTGGTCGAGCGGCTCGGAAGGCTCTCGAAGGGACCAACCGAGTGAGAACAGCGCGGGTGCGTGTTGCATGCCGTCTGCACGAAAACGCCGGGCTATAGCGTCCGTGTGAACGCTGTCATCGCCGCTGAGAAGAATCACGAATTCATCGCCGCCAACCCTGATTACCGACTGCTCCGCTCGAACCTGACGCATCAGGAAGCGGCTCATACGCACCAGCACTTCGTCACCGGCGTGATGTCCGTGCAGGTCATTGTACTGCTTGAAGTGATCCACATCGATGTATATGCATCCCCACATCTCATCGGGCTGCTGCTCCATCTTTTCGGCTGCGGTATCGAGCGCGCGGCGATTGTAGCATCCGGTGAGAGGATCGCGGATGCTCAGCTCGAGAAGCTTCTGCTCGAGCAGTTTGCGCGCGGTGATGTCCACGAGCACGCCGTGAAAGTGCGTCTTGCCGCTGCCGGGATCCTGCACCACAAAAGTGGTGTCCAGCACCGTGCGTATCTGGCCGTCGAGACTGCGGATCTGTAGCTCGAACTCGCGGATGGCGCCGTCACGCGCGAGAATCAGCAGCTCGGTGCGACGTTGTTCGGGATCAACCACGAAGTCCTGCGCCCTGTAAGCACGCAGCTCCTCCACGGATTCGGCGCCGACAATATCCAGGAATGCGGCGTTCGCGTCGAGGATCTCGCCATCACCCGTCGATATGTAGATGCCTTCTCGCAGCGTACGAACGAATTCCCGGAGGATATCCGGATCGTTCAGACTCGGCTGCGCCCTGAGCGGGCGCGATACCCTATTTCGCTGGAACACGTCGGGGAGGGCTGATTGGGGATACAGACGTACCTGCTTTTCAGAGCTCGTTCCGCCTTGATGCATCAAGCCTCTGGAAAGAATCGTTGCACAATGGTGTTCGTGATGAGGACCACAGTGCATCTGTATAACAAGTTACGTTCCGCGTTGCGGAAGGAGCCCTCGCGGTACGGATTACCTGTAGCCGCGTTTCCCTCTAAACGGATAAGTCGATATCACTTACCTGTCACAACAGTTGGGGCGCGCGGTGCATTCCTGAGGGCGTTGCGCGCGCCGCTCCGAGCGTCGAGTGCGGAGCGGCTGCGACGTCAGGCGTTGGATTGGAGAGTCAGTTCGTCGAGCAATGCTAGGACGGCGTCTTCTGCGGACAGGGTGTCCAGATGAGCGGGCACACGGAGATCCACGATCTCACGGAAGTAGCCGAATAGCTCGGGGTCGAAAAGTTTGCCGACATCGTTCTCCATTATTCCCATCGCCTTTTCGTGCGAGTAGCCCTGACGGTATGGTCGGTCCGTGGTAAGCGCATCGTAAACGTCGGCTATGCAAAGGATGCGCGCAGACAGCGGGATGTTTTCGCCCGCGAGCTTGTCGGGGTACCCGCTGCCATCCCACCACTCGTGGTGGTGGCGAACCATCGGCCGGATATCCCATGGAAAATCGATCCCCGCGAGCAGCTCGACGCCTGCGACGGGATGCTGCTCCATGAGTGCGCGCTCTTCGAGCGTGAGCTTCCCCGGTTTGTTGAGAACCTCCGACGGGACGGCGATCTTCCCGACGTCGTGCAGCAGCGCGCCCATGCGAAACCAGAAGATGGTTCCCTCGTCAAACCTTGCCGCATTCGCGAGTCGGACAGCGTAGTCGGTAACTCGCTCGCAGTGGCCTTGCGTGTACTGGTCCTTGGATTCGATTGACGCTCCCCATCGCCGCACGATCTCGAGGAACATGGTCTCGAGACGGTCCATTCGCCGGTCGATGTCAGCAAGGTCGAGCTTCGCCTGCAGCTGGGTGAAAAGCCGGTGCGCGCGGTTCAGCGAGATCAGCGTGTCACGGTTGCGATCCTGCCGTTGAAACAGCTCCGCCTGCTCGCGTGCCGCCTCCGCCGCGAGCAGCAGATCACCACGCTCATCCGCGATGCTGATCGCGCGACCGAGAAACACCTCGGCCTGGGGATGATCATTTGTCTCACGCGCGATCACGCCATAGTGCTTGTAGGTCTCTCCCAACGCCCGGGCGTCATCGGATTGAGTTGCAAGCTCCAGCGCAGTATCGCAGGAGGCGCGTGCGACCGTAAAATCGCGACGCGCTATCCACAACTCCGCGCGATTCACCTCCACCATGATTCGAGCGCCGATGTCCCCGCAGGCAATGCATTGCTCGGTGGCCTCGTCATAAGCACCCTCAGCGTCCTTCCACTTTCGAAGATCCGTGTAAAGCATGCCGAGGTTGTTCAGCAGTGGCCCTACGCGTTGCGGCATCCCCAGGGTCCGGTAGGCACTGAGGCTCGACCGATAGTGGGCCAGAGCGAGCTCGAGATCCCCCCGGATATTGGCAAGGGTGCCGAGGTTCTGATCGATCATGGCTGTCAGAGCCAGCTCGTCGACCTCATGCGCAGTGTCGTGCGCTCGCTGATACCAGCGTTCTGCTTCGTCCAGGTCGCCGCGCTGCTGGTGCGCGATTGCCATGAGATTGTAGGCATGCGCGACGCCAGGGCGGTCCTCCGCCTGTTGTGAGATCGTGAGAGCGGACGTGAAGCAGTCAAGGGCTGCGTCCACGGCCGCATCATCGATGTGTGTGCGGCCGATCCATCGCATGATGGATGCTACCGCGCGCGGCGGAGTGCTCCTGTCGAGCTTGCCGAGCACGGTGTGGTACTGGCGTCTGGCTGTTTCCCGTTGCGCCAACCGCTCCGCGTCCCGTGCCTTCTGTATGAGCGCGAGAATGTCCGGCGGAAACTCGTACTCTGTGCCGCCCAGGGACGACATGGAATTAGGCGACGTTATCGCGAGCGGGAGTCAGGCCGTATTCGCGCATCTTCCGAGCGAGCGTGGGACGCGAGATGCCGAGTATACGCGACGTCGCGCTCCGGTTGCCGCCGGTTATCTCGAGCGTTAGCGTGATCGCTTCATGCTCGATCTCGTCGAGTGACTTTCCGCCGGGAGGAATGCGGATCTCGCCGCCGAGCGGGGTCATCCGTCCAGCTGGCAACGAGGTGCGGTGCTGCACCATGAGGTGCTCAGCGCCGATTGCGTTACCCTCGCAGAGAATGGCGGCGCGCTCGATCACGTTCTTTAGCTCGCGCACGTTGCCGGGCCAGAGGTGCGCGCGCAAAGCCGCTATGGCGTCCGGACGCAAATGCTTTGGCGGCAGCTCGGAATCCTGCGCGATGGAATCTATGAAGCTCATGGCGAGCTTTACGATGTCGTCCTCGCGGTGCCGAAGGGGCGGCAGGTCGATCCGGAAGACATTCAGGCGGTAGTACAGATCTTCGCGGAACTCCAGGCGTGCGACGGCGTCGGTAAGCGATGCGTTGGTCGCTGCAATGATGCGGCAGTTCACGCGGATTTCCTCATTGCCGCCCACTCTCCGGATTCGCCGGTCCTCGAGCGCGCGCAAAAGCTTGGGCTGCAACTTGTGGGGCAGATCGCCGATCTCATCCAGGAAAAGGGTGCCTGCGCCAGCCAGCTCAAACAGGCCGCGCTTCTGGCTGCGTGCATCGGTAAAGGCGCCCTTCTCGTGCCCGAAAAGCTCCGATTCCAGCAGAGTTTCAGGGATGGCCGCGCAGTTCACAGCGACGAAGGGCTCGCCATGGGTAAGGCCAAGGTAGTGAATGCCACGCGCAAACAACTCCTTACCGGTTCCGGTTTCACCTACAACCAGAACGGTGGTGAGTCGCGTATTTGCGACTTTGCGCGCGAGATCCAGGGCGCCTCGCAGCGCCGCGCTTTGCCCAATGATTGTGTCGATGCCGAAGTCCAAAGCATTACTCTCTGAGTTACCTAGTGCAGTGACGGTGGAAGGCGTTGTTTGGTAACTCAATGCCGTTTCTTTCGGTTATGGGCGGTATGCCACGCTGGTTCTCGGGCAGGTCGCGGATTGGGGAAGTTGCCCCCCCCCCCGACAAACAAGATGTCTCTGCATCCTTTGCCGACGTCATCGTATTCGTCGCAACTCAAATCGATTCCGTCGCTGTGGAGCATTGCGTGGCATGCGCGTTGCCCGATACGAGACAGAGGTTCAACCAATCCCGGTAATCGATCACCGGAGCATCCTGGAGGGTAAGCACATGGCGGATAAGGACAAGGAAAAGGACGGCTACGGCGTATCGTCGTCGCGTGGCGCTAGCGAAGGCGCGGGCTACGGCGACGATCAAGGCACCCGGGTTGGGAAGCCAAAGGACAACAATCGGGAGAGCACAGGGCCAAGCACGCGCCCGGTAAAGGAAGGGCTCGAAGGTTCGATTCTCGACTCGGATCAGGCGCAAGGGAAGAGTGGTACGTCCAACCAGGCAGCAGGTAAGGGCGACACCTCAGGTGAGACGCAAGGCAAAGGTGGAACCTCAGGCACGACGACAGGCAAGGGTGGCACCTCAGGGGCCGGTACCGAAGCCGAAGCGGAGCCGGTCGAGCGTACGCGTGAGCACGTGAGCGGCTACGGCGGAGCGGGTGGTACTCCCAAGACAAGCTCTGATCAAAGGGAGCCACAGGAGCCAACTGGAAAGAAGCCGGCCTGAGCACGGCCGCCTGTCGGACGAAACTTTGGCGCTCGCTTTGAAATCTTGGGTGAGCGCTATGATTGCACCGGGCACCGCGCTGTAACAACCGGGCACCGCGCACCGAGCACCGGGCACCACACTCGTTGCGCAATGATGCGGAGGCCAAATCGCCAAAACGTGCCTCCGGTCACAACGTTGCCTCCGTTCTTCCTCCTCGTCCTTTCTCAGTAAGGACGACCGCGCTGCGGTGCGTCTCAATGCCAATTCAACCACCCCACTCGAAGAGCTTCCTCCGATGAACCTCTCTCTCAAGCGGCGCAGCACCCCCTCCTTCGAGCATGGCACCAGTCGCGGCGACAACTACTCCGTTCTCGACGCCAAGCTCACCATCGTGGGCGATATCGAGACCGATGGCACTGTTCGTATCGACGGCCGCCTTGAAGGCTCCGTTCGCCGAGCAGCTGTCGTCATACTCGGAGCCGGCGCAATGATCAAGGGGAATGTCACCGCGCGTGAAGTTGTTTTGAGCGGCTCGGTTCAAGGCAACATTGAGGCAGTGGAGCGCGTCGAGCTGCAAGCCACGGCCATTGTAACTGGCGATATCGAAGCTGGGGCGATCCTCATTCACGAAGGCGGCGCGGTGCGCGGACGTCTGTCTGTGCGCTCGCTCGATCCCAAGCAACAGCAGCAGGACGCCAAACCCACCCGCGCTCCGTCGCTTACGCCCAGGGCGATGCGAATCCCCGTGCCTGCAATGGCAGGCGAATCCAAGTAAGTGTCGTCCCAGACTGCTCGCGTACTACCGCTAACAGACGAGACGCGAATGACCGAGTCGCACGGTGCGCGCGGTACGCAACGGAGTGAGCGCCGGCTGACGCCCATGTCGGTGCCGGCCTTCGATCCCAAGGTCACTCCGATCAGCACGCGAGCCTTTCCACAGCCCCTGCCCCCGTCTGGAAAGCGGCATCGCGGCTGGACATTGCTTCTGGTCCCTCCTGCGGTCTCCGCCGCCGTACGCACCTACGAGATTCGCAACTGGCAAATGCGATTGGTTGCAGGCGCAATCCTTCCTTTACTGGGCGCTGCCTTTCTGGGGGGGGCGTTTATGGGCACTCGCTCCGGCTCCGAGGAGTCCGCAATGGTCTCCGCCAGGCTGGTGGAGACAGAGCACCGGCTTGCGGCGGTCGGCGACACTTTGAGAGCCGTGCAGATCATGGCGACGCTCGCACCGGCAACGCCCGCTTCTGCTTCTGCGCCGTCCACGCGATCCAGGAGACGTTCGGCAGTTGCATGGGAGCCGCCGCGGGCAGCGCCAGGCGTCATTCTGCCGATCGACGGGAGAATCAGCAGCATATATTCGCTGAGCCGGCGCCACCCCATTCTTCGCATTCGCCGCCCGCATCGCGGCATCGATATAGTTGCGCCCTCGGGCACAAGCATATCGGCGCCGGCGGGAGGGCGCGTCTCCATGGTTGAGCGCAACTTCTCCTTCGGGCTGGTCGTGGAAATCGATCATCCGAATGGAATCAGGACGCGTTATGCCCACCTTCGTTCAGCGCTAGTCTCCGTTGGCGACCAGATCACGCGCGGAATGACCATCGCCACAGTCGGGTCAACGGGCCTGTCCAGTGGGCCTCACCTGCATTACGAGGTGTCGCTGAATGGAAAGACGGTAAACCCGCTCAAGTATGTTTTCACTGTGCCCGTCGTCGAGATGCTCGTGCCGCAGGTACCTGTGGCAGGCGAAGTGCGCGACAGTACGCTGGAGGAAGGACCGGGAATGTAGTAAGGATTGCGGATTGCGGACCAACTACGTACTGCGGACTGCGGACCAACTGCGTACTGCCTACTGCGGACTAGGAGGTTTCGCGATCACGTATCCTTATGAACGCTCCATCCCGATTTAGGGTTCTACGCAGCACGCAGCACGCAGCACGCAGTACGCAGCACGCAGTACTCAGTACGCAGCACGCTTTAGTCCGCACTCCGCACTCCGCAATCTCTCCCTGTGTTCGTCCCCCAACTCGTCACGTCCCTCAAAACCTACGACCGGCAACAATTCACCGGGGATCTCACCGCCGGTGTAATCGTCGGTATCGTTGCGCTCCCCCTCGCAATTGCGTTCGCGATCGCGAGCGGTGTCGCGCCTGGGCGCGGACTGTACACCTCCATAGTCGCCGGCTTCCTGATCTCAGCCCTCGGGGGCTCCAAGGTACAGATAGGCGGACCGACCGGCGCGTTCGTTGTCATCGTCTATGGTGTCGTTCAGAAATACGGTGTCGATGGCCTGGTCGTCGCCACGCTGATGGCTGGAGTCATTCTCATCGTGCTCGGCGCTGTGCGGCTCGGTGCGGCGATCAAGTTCATCCCGTATCCGGTAGTCATCGGATTCACGAGCGGCATTGCCGTCATAATCTTCTCGAGCCAGGTGAAGGACTTTCTCGGGCTTCGCATGCCGAACGTCCCGGCCGAGTTCTTCGAGAAATGGAGAGCCTACGCGAGTCACATCGAATCGGTCAATTTCACTACGCTTGCGGTAGCGACGCTCGCTTTGGTGATCATCCTCGTGTGGCCACGCATCAACCGGCGCATACCCGGGACGTTCATTGCGCTCATCGTGACTACCGCGCTGGTGCAGGCGCTCGATCTGCCGGTGGAGACGATTACGGGTCGCTTCGGTGCGATCGACGCATCGATTCCGCACCCTGTCGTGCCACACCTTTCGTTTGCGCAGATTACGAGCCTCGTCGGTCCTGCGTTCACCATAGCTTTGCTGGCGGCCGTGGAATCGCTGCTATCGGCGGTAGTCGCTGATGGAATGATCGGTGGACGGCACCGCTCCAACATGGAGCTCGTCGCGCAGGGCATTGCCAACGTCGTCTCTCCCATTTTCGGCGGCATGCCTGCGACGGGAGCAATAGCGCGCACGGCGACCAATGTCAGAAATGGCGCGCGTACCCCCGTAGCGGGAATTGTTCACGCGCTTACTCTCCTCGGCATCACTCTTTTCGCCGGCGAGTGGGCCGGTCTCATTCCGATGGCAACGCTCGCCGCGATTCTCATCGTGGTCGCATACCACATGAGCGAGTGGCGCAACTTTCGCAGCGAGCTGCGCGCTCCGAAGAGCGATGTCGCCGTGCTCGTCACGACCTTCGCCCTGACCATCGTTGTGGATCTTACGGTCGCAATTGAAGTCGGGATGGTACTTGCCGCGTTCCTTTTCATGCGTCGCATGGCGGAGGTTACGAACGTCAGCATCGTGACGCGCGAGCTTTCGGATGGAGTCGACGATGAGCTCACCGATCCGAACGCAATGCGCCGGCGCGTGGTTCCCAAGGGAGTTGACGTATACGAAATCAACGGCCCGTTCTTCTTCGGCGCTGCCGAGCAGTTCAAGGACACCATTGGACAGATCGCCGCCAAGCCCAAAGTGCTGATCATCCGGATGCGCCGGGTACCCGCAATCGACTCTACCGGCCTGCACGCCCTGCAGGAGCTCGTGCGACGCGGGCGACGCGAAGGGATTCTCGTGCTCCTGGCCGATGTGCACGCCCAGCCGCTCATTGCGCTGGGCAAGTCGGATCTCCTGGACGAAATGGGTGAGGACCACGTTTTCGGGAATATCGATGACGCCCTCAATCATGCTCGCACGCATCTCGGCCTGGAGGCTGTAGCACCGCCCGAGGTAGCGACTGCGACAGTGGCGCGAGAGACACCGGCCGCGGGAGCAAGGTCTCGCCGAGATCTCTAGGCGCAATTCACCTCCTTCGCACCGCTCGCAACCCGCGTCCCACCCACTCGGCGAGCTCAGGATCATCCGCTATTACATCGCTCTCTACCACGAGCCAGGTACTCATCGGCTTCTCGTTGTCGGGCGCGAACGGTGTGATGCCAGGTTCACTTAGCAAAGCCGCATAGTCCTCTGGCGGCGCCTTCACGATCAGTTTCGTATCCCAAACGATCGCAAAAGTGGTTGAGCCGATCAGAAACCCGCGTCCACCAAAGACATTTTTTTCCCGGTAGCTGCGTTCTCCCACGCGAGAGAGCGCATCCTGAACGCGTTGAACGAGGCCGGAGTCGTAGGACATGCGATGTGGGCAAAGAGGCGTATGATGCGGAGCGCGCGAATGCGAGAACACCAGACTGAGGCGTGTGCTGCATGTCCAGCGCACTGATTCGCGATGTGGTGGCTTCGATTCGCATGCTACCTGAATTGAGCTCATAGCGAAAGAACACGCGTCCAGCGCGGCCACCATAAGCGCCGCCCAAGTCACGCCATCAGAGGTATTCACTCGTCCCCAAATGTGGAAAGTTCAACCTTGCTGGCTAGCGGCGACGTAACATGCGTACTAGCAATACTTTACAGGCTGATTCCTCCCTTGCTTTCCAGCTGTCGGAAGGGTTACATTTCTGAGTTCTACACAGCCCGTTTTTTCCCACCGTAGCAAGGAATTATGACCGCACCAAATAACCGGGAACGCATCCTGTCGCGCCTTATAGACGACGAGATGAAAGAGTCGTTCATCAATTATTCGATGAGCGTCATCGTGTCGCGCGCGCTACCCGATGTGCGCGATGGGCTCAAGCCTGTCCACCGCCGGGTTCTGTACGCCATGAACGAGCTTGGCCTGGTGCCGGGACGCCCGCACAAGAAGTCGGCTACGGTCGTTGGAGACGTGCTCGGCAAGTACCACCCGCATGGCGACTCGTCCGTGTACGACGCGCTCGTTCGAATGGTGCAGGATTTCTCACTCCGGTATCCACTCGTTGATGGGCAGGGAAACTTCGGGTCCGTGGAAGGGGATCCGGCGGCGGCATACCGTTACACGGAAGCGCGCCTTACGCCTGTGGCTATGGAGGCGCTCGCCGACATAGACAAGAACACCGTCGACTTCGCTCCCAACTTCGACGACAGGCTGCAGGAGCCCAAGGTCCTTCCGTCGGCGATTCCAAATTTGATCGTCAACGGATCATCGGGAATCGCCGTAGGCATGGCGACGAATATTCCGCCGCACAATATGCGGGAGGTCGTCAGCGCCATCGTCGAGATGATAGACAATCCCGACATGACCGCCATGGACCTCAGACGGCACGTGAAAGGGCCGGACTTTCCGACTGGCGGCTACATCTACGGGCGCGAAGGCATCCGTGATTATCAGGAGACGGGACGCGGCCGGATCATAATGCGTGCGCGGGCGGTGATCGAGGAAAAGGAATCCACTAACAAGTCCCAGATCGTCATCACCGAAATACCGTATCAGGTAAACAGCGCCAACCTACTGCTTCAGATTCGCGATCAGGTTCGCGAGAGCAGGCTCCAGGGAATCAGCGATCTGCGCAACGAATCGGATCGCGACGGAATGCGGATTGTCATTGAGCTCAAGCGCGATGCGATTCCGCGCGTGGTGCTGAACCAGCTCTACAAGCACACGCAGATGCAGACCTCGTTCGGCGTCATCATGCTCGCCCTCGTGCCGGACACGGTTACCGGCCAGCTCGTGCCTAAGGTGATGGCGCTGCGGGAAATCCTGCAGCACTTCATTACGCACCGGCATACGGTGATAGTTCGCCGCACGCAGTTCGATCTCGACAAGGCACTTGAACGCGAGCACATACTCGAAGGGCTGAAGATCGCCGTCGACAATATCGACGAAGTGATCAAGCTCATTCGCAAGGCAGAAGACACTCCACAGGCCAGCGCGCAGCTTCAGCGGCGGTTCAAGCTCTCGGAGCGGCAGGCGGAAGCCATCCTGAACATGCGGCTGGCCAAGCTTACCGGTCTCGAGATCGAAAAGCTCGACGCGGAGCTCAAGGAAGTTCAGGCGCAGATAGCCGATCTGCGCGACATTCTCGCGAGCCGTCCCCGCAGGATGAGCATTCTCAAGGAAGAGCTGGAGCGTGTCGCCGCCAAGCATGGCGATGACCGCCGCACCGAGATCACCAGCGATCAGGGCGAGTTCTCCATCGAGGATCTGATCGCCGAGGAGGACATGGTCATCACAGTGTCCCACTCCGGTTACATCAAGCGCACGTCCGTCACCACGTACAAGAAGCAGCGGCGCGGCGGACGCGGCCTCAACGGGCAGGGACTCAAGGATGAGGACTTTGTCGAGCATCTCTTCATCGGCTCGACGCATGACTACATCATGTTTTTCACAGACGACGGACGCTGCTTCTGGCTCAAGGTACACGAGATACCGGTGGCCGGCCGAGCGTCCAAGGGAAAACCTGTCATCAACCTCATCAACGTCACTGCCGACACCAAGGTCTCCGCCATGGTGCCCGTGCGCGAGTTCACAGCTACTCAGTCACTTCTCTTCGTGACCAAGCGCGGTACGGTAAAGAAGACCGCACTCACGCTGTACTCCAATCCGCGCAACACAGGCATCAAGGCGATCAAGATCGAGGAGGGGGACGAGCTGATCGACGTGCAGATCACGACAGGCACCAACGACATCGTCCTCGCAACGCGGCACGGCCTGTCGATCCGGTTCCACGAGCAGGATGTGCGCGAGATGGGGCGCGACACCACCGGTGTTAAGGGGATCGAGCTGCGCGATGATGACCGTGTGATCGGCATGGTTGTCATAAAGCGCGATGCGACACTGCTGGTAGTTACGGAGAAGGGAATGGGCAAGTGCTCGGAGATCTCCGAGTACCGCGTACAGCGCCGCGGCGGCAAGGGTATTTTTACTCTCAAGGTTACCCCCAAAACCGGGGATGCTGTTTCCATCAAGGAGGTGCTCCCTGACGACGAGCTAATGCTGATCACCAAGCAGGGGGTGGTGATTCGCATGCCCGTGAAGGGGATTCGCGTAAGCGGCCGGAATACTCAGGGTGTGAAGCTCGTAAACCTCGATGAGCGCGATTTGGTGCAGGACGTTGCTCGCGTGGTGCCAGAGGACGATGAACCCGGTATTGACGAAGGGATCGAAGAACCAGCCGGCGTTGCACCAGAGGGAGATGACACCGAGGAGTAAAGGCAGCTTGCGGAGTTCGCTGATCGGCGCGGACTCCGCTCGACTTGCAAGTCCGTAAGCCGCTGAGGTTTAGGCGTCGCGAGGCCCCAGCGCGTGGGAAACGGGTCGGCAGGCCGGCGTAAACATTATTAGGACGCTGACGCATGAGAGGTACATATTTGTGCCCGGGAACTTTGTGATACGCATCACATACAAGATTAAGTGGATTTGACAGGCCATATGTCCTCTGGACGCATATGACATCCGTAGCCGCGCACACGAGTCTGGTAACACTGTACGAATTTCGCGACGCCGCGTCGAGGCTCAGCGGCATCGCTGTACGCACGCCGCTTCTTCGGGCGGAAGATGTGATCGACGGCGAAACGCCGGTCTGGGTTAAACCGGAAATGCTTCAGCGTGGCGGCGCTTTCAAGTTTCGTGGAGCGTACAACTTTCTTTCGCGCCTCGATCCCGCCGACAGGGCTGCCGGTGTCATCGCGCCATCGTCCGGCAATCATGCCCAGGCTGTGGCGCTTGCCGCCCGACTTTTCGGCGCTCCCGCCACTGTCGTCATGCCAACTTCGGTGACTGCCGCGAAGCGCGCCGGTGCCGAGCGGTTGGGTGCGCGCGTCGTGCTGGCTGGGACAACGACGCAGGATCGAATGGAGCGTGCGCTCGAGCTTGTCAGTGAGGAAGGGGGAACGCTCGTTCCGCCGTATGACGACCGGACGATCATTGCGGGACAGGGAACGGTTGGCCTCGAGATCGCCGAAGATCTACCCGAAGTAGGTACGGTGCTCGTACCAGTCGGCGGTGGAGGCCTGAGCGCAGGAGTTGCCGCGGCGATCAAGGCTTTGGTCCCTCGAGCACGCCTTGTTGGAGTTGAGCCGTCCAGTGCACCCAAGCTTTCTCGCGCTCGCGCGGCGGGAGCTCCGGTTCGCCTTGCGTCGACTTCCGGATTGGCGGACGGTTTGCTCGCGGTTGAGGTCGGCGCGCTCAATTTCGCGCATCATCAGGAATTCCTGGATGACGTGGTGCTCGTAGACGATTCGCTTCTCGTGGATTCCATGCGTTGGCTGCTCGATCGCCTGAAGATCGTCGCTGAGCCGAGTGGCGCTATAACCCTTGCGGCGCTGCGCGCTGGCCTCGTGCCTGCGGAGGGGCCAACAGTCGCTGTTCTCAGCGGCGGCAACATCGAGTGGAGCGGACTGCGGGCGCTCTTCGGGAATGCCTGAAGCAGTTATCCTTGCCGCGATCGCGGATGAGCTGCTGCTGCGTACGGTTTCCTGGTTCCTCAAGGAGCATGGTTATGACGTACTCGAAGCTTCCGACTCGGCGGGAATCTTCGAGTACCTCGACTCCACGGTTCCCGATTTACTTCTTCTGGATGTAACTGCGGACACAATGCCTGACCCGGGCGCGCTGGAACGCATCAAAGCGGACGTTCCATGGCGCGACATGCCGGTATTGCTGTTGGCGACCCTCCCGCCGGATGACAACACTATTCGCCTGCTGAGCCTGGGAGCCACGGACTTCATTGGCAAGCCGTTCCGCGTTCGTGAGTTGCTGGCTCGCATCCAGGTGCAGTTGCGCATTCACCAGATGCTGGTCGAAGCTCGCACGGAGCTGCGAACAGCTGAAGAGGAGCTGCATCGCGCACGTTCTCAGGCCGAAAGCCAGAAAAAGCTCGTCGGAATACTCAACGAAGTGTCCGGCGATTTCACGCCGGATGAGATTTATCACCTCGTGGTGCGACGCGCGGCGCGGGCGCTCAACATCACTCACTGCTCTCTCATACTCGGACAGGCGGACGATGAGCAGGCGCTGGTTTCTTCGGCATTCGAGAATCCGGCGTTGCGAAATCTCGAGATTAAATTGGTGCGATATCCGGAGATTCGCGCGGCGCTGGAGCGCGGAGGGCCTGTGCTCATAGCCGACATCGATGCAGATCCCATGTTTCAGGGAGTTCGTTCGGAATGGGCGAGCGAGGGCATGGACCCTGGTATTCGCTCGGTGCTGGCGATCCCTTTCCAGCTCGACCGCATTCAAAGTGGAGTTTTTCTGCTTCGCACGCTCAAGAACGAGCCCCCTCTCACCCCGGAGCACGCCGAGTTCGCCGACGCCATAATCAGGACAGCCACGGGGGCGATTCGCAAAGCGAAAACTCTCGAGATCACCAAGGCCGACAAGATGCGCCTGGAGGAGCTTGCCAGTACGGACTCGCTGACGAGTCTGCTGAATCGGCGCGCCTTGATGGAGCGGCTTGAAGCCGAGCTCGATCGCGCACGGCGGTATGAGCATGGTTTGGTACTTCTGATGATCGATCTGGACCACTTCAAGAGCATCAACGATGGTCACGGTCATCCATTTGGCGATCTCGTGTTGCAGGACCTGGCGAGGCTGCTCGAACACGAGGTTCGTTCGGTAGACATTGTGGCTCGCTATGGTGGGGAGGAGTTCGTGGTTGTACTACCGGAGCAGGGAAAGGAAGGCGCTCTGGTATTCGCGGAGCGAGTGCGGACGCACGTGGAAGGCCATTCAATCAGCACGGGAGGTGGAAACGGCAATGGAAAGATCTCCCTTACGGTCAGCATCGGATTGTCGGAATTTCCCTTGAACGGTATCCAGACTCCGGGCGAATTGATCGCGCGCGCCGACGAGGCACTGTATCGTGCCAAGGCAGCCGGCCGTAACCACGTGTCGCTATGAGCACTCGGTGTCCACGGTGTGGGTCGACATATGGCGATGAAGCCCGCTTCTGCGCGAACGACGGTAGCCGGCTGATTCCCGTCAATCCGCTTCCGGGACCCCCGAAGCGGCCGTTCGAGCCAAAGCCCCGAGCGCCTGCCGTTGAGCCCCTGACTGGAAAGCTTCTCGATAACCGGTATCGCGTCGAGCGCAAAGCCGGAGAAGGTGGGATGTCGCTGGTGTACATGGCGATCGACACAGCCACCGGCGACAAGGTCGCCATCAAGGCGCTTTCGCCGGCGCTCTCCGCTGACACCAACGCCATGGCGCGGTTACGCCGCGAGGCGGATCTGGGCAAGAAGCTGGCGCATCCGAATGTGTGTCACATCCTTTCGCTGGGGCAGACACCGGACGGCCAGGCGTACGTTGTAATGCCCTTCCTGGAGGGAACACTGCTGTGCGACCGAACGGCGGAGCTGGGCCAGATTCCCCTGGGCGACACTGTGCGACTCGTATCGGAAATGGCGGCCGGTCTTCTGGTAGCGCACTCGCTGGGAATCATACATCGCGATCTCAAGCCGGAGAACGTGATGCTGTGCGCCAATGGCGACGGAAGCGAACGGGCGGTAGTGATGGACTTTGGCCTCGCGAAGCAGCATCGAGTCGGCTCGGAGATGGAAAAGCTCACAGCAACCGGTGTAGTGCTCGGGACACCCGAGTTCATGAGTCCGGAACAACTTCGTGGCAAGGCTCTCGATGCGCGAACTGACATATACTCGCTCGCACTCATGGCATTCGAGATGCTAACGGGCAAGCTTCCGTTTTCCGGTCGTACCAAGCAGGACACCATGATCGCGCGGCTCAAGGGGGATCCAGCCACACTTCAGCAGATACGTCCGGATCTGCATTTTCCACCTGGCGTTGACCGCGTGCTCGCGAAGGGAATGGCTCGTGACCGCGACGAGCGTTTCCGCACCGCCCCCGATTTTGCGACCGCCCTCACCGCGGCCGTAAGCGATGCGCCAGTATCCTCTTCCAGCTGGCTGAATCGGATACTGGGGAAGTGAGTAACCGCCCGGTGCCCGGTGCTCGGGGCACGGTGCCCGGTTGGTCCAGCGCGGTGTTCGGTGCTCGGTTTTCACTGCAGGGTGTTCGGTGCACGGGTTGCCAGCGCACGAATTACCACCTGAACCCCTTTCAGTTCTTCGCAGTTCGCAGTTCTCGGTTCGGCGCTCTCTGTCCGCCCCGCATGAAGCGCTATAAGGCGTTCGATCCACCCGAGTACGTCGCATGGACTGGCGATCCGAAAGCGACGCGGGAGTTTCGGGCGACGATTCAGGCGGATCGTGTGCGAGCAGCGGTTATCGCAGCCCTGTCCAGCGATCGTCTCGAGGCGTTGTATCGGGGATTGCTGCGGAACCGACTGACCGACATTGCGCTCAAGCGGCTGGTGCGCCAGGGTGTCATTTCGAAAGCGTGGCTTGGCACCGGCGAAGAGGCGTCGACAATTGGTCCCGTGCACGCGCTCCGGCGACCCGAAAAGGGAATGGAGGTCACTCCCCATCCCCCATCCCCCACTCCCCAATTCGACATCGTCGCTCCCATGATACGCAATTCCGGCGCGTGTCACGAAATGGGTATGCCGGTTGCCGACATCCTGCGCGCTTACATGGCTACCGCGGACGGGCCCAGTCGCGGGCGCGACGGACACTACGGCGCGATCAGCTCGGGCATACTACCGCCGATCAGTCACGTCGGAGATGTCGTCCCCGTCGTCACGGGTATTGCGTTGACCATGAAGATGCGGGGCGAGTCCCGGGTCGCGCTCACGTGGATAGGCGATGGAAGCACGAAGACTGGAACCGCGCACGAAGGTCTCAACTTCGCCGCGGTGCAGAAGGTTCCAGCGATATTCATTATTCAAAACAATCAGGTAGCGCTCGGCACCCGGCTCGATCAGCATCATGTTCGCGGAGGAGACAGTGCTTTCGCGGACTGGCCCGATGCCTATGGGATGTGGGGTGGCGTCTTCGACGGGAATAACGTACTCGATGCTTTCGCGCTCACATGGTTGGCCGCGGAGCGCTGCCGCGATGGTCGCGGGCCCGCGCTACTGGTTGCCGAAACATTTCGGATGGGCGGACACGCGACGCACGACGAAGCCGAAGCGCGTGTGACATTTCCAAAGGATCTCTTCGAGCGTTGGGGACGGCTTGATCCCATCGCGTCGTACGAGGAGTACCTGGTGGAGGAAGGATTTTCGCGTGAGACGTTGAGCGCAATCGAGCTGGAAGTGGAAACCGAGGTTCGCCTTGGTGAAGAACAAGCACTTGCCAGCCGGCAGACTCACATGCCCTCACCCGAGAGTGCCCTGGCAGGCGTGTACGCAGAACCCGTAGCGTGAGGAAGGCAGGTTCGTGGCCGATTCGCGTGCTGTACCGCACGCTGGTTTTGACGGGAACAATCGCGTGCGCCGGCGATTCCGGGTTGGAGGAACGTGGTCCTGCCGCGAGCCAGGATTCTGGCGATTCGTCCACGGACGTTACTTCAAATGAAGCCAGCGTCGCCTTCGATGCCATCCAGCTGGCGGCGCTTTCCGACTCCGCCGTCGCGTTCCGCCTGCGTGACTCGCTCACGACCGCTGGCTGGAACGCGTACGTCGGCCGTGCGGAAGCGGATGGAAAACCCGTCTGGCGCATCCGCATCGCGCATGGAGGAGATGCGGTGCTGGCACGCGTGATCGCATTCGCTCTGCGAGCCAGCACAGCTTCAGTTCCGGCAGTGGTTCGCGATACCGCGGAGCGCGCTCGCCTGCTACCTGGCGTCGTTGGCCCAGTGCGTGTTAACGCAGGATCGCATGGAATGTTTTCGCGCGTGCGCTGGGTTTTTTCGCCGGATCGGAGGACGATGCTGGTGGTCGAAGATCCCGTATCCATTGAAAACGAGCCGGTGCCTAACGGTTTTCTTCTGGCTTCCGACAGCAGCGGGCGTCGCTTCAGGATGGACAGCGTATGGGACGTGGCGCCTTCGCCAGACTGGAAGCATCTCGCGGTGGGCCGCGCCTACGTCGTGAGCGCGCGGGAACAGGATAGCCTTTCCACGGCGCAATGGGAGATGCTGGCGAAGCGTGCAAATATGCCGGTGCGAGACGTACGCGTGGGCGCTTTTCCGGCTAGCGGAATGGCCATCATGATCGGTTTCGCTCAGCCAGGCGTCGTGCATCTCGACGACGACACGGCTCCGACGCTCTTTTCCGTTGCGGCCGGTTGGCGGGTCGGCTGGAACATGGATGGCTCGAGGATCGCCGCGGGAGGGAAACCAGGTCCGCAGATTGGCGATGATTCCCCTGCGACACGCTGGGTCGCGCTCGACCCAACGAGCGGAATGCCTGATGGTGAAATTCCAGCTGGGGGACGTCTCGCAACCGTAAGCTGGATAAACGGCCCGACAATCGACATTGCAGTCCGCCTGGATACCGGCCAGCGAGTGTCGCTGTCCTACGATGGTGGAAAAATCGAGAGCTTCGGCGGCTGGATACGAAAGAACGGACGTATCATCGCTCCGGGAGTCGCACTCGCCACGACGCGCGCGGGGCACCACCTTGCAGCAATCAGCCCGAACCCCGATGCCAAAGAGTACGAAGCCAGGGAGATGCTTGTTGTCTATACGATTCGCTGATTTGGGGACACGCTTTGGGACACTTGGTGCGCTCTTCCCGCAACGAGTGTGGTGCCTGGTGCCCGGTGCCCGGTGCCCGGTTGGCACAGCGCGGTGTACGGTGCTCGGGCGAGCAGCCAAGTCGTCTCGCGCCACCTCCATCAAGTCGTTCTTCGCAGTTCGCAGCTCGCAGTTGCTACTGGCTTTCGCAATGTTGTTTTCTGCGCCACCGTTACTCTCGCAGCGGATCGGCGACTCCCTACCCCCAATCCCCAACTCCCAACGCTACCATCCCGGTATTGACGTCCTCGATTACGAGCTGCGTGTGTCACTCCCGGATGCCGGCAACATCATCGACGGAGTCGCCACACTGACCGTCAGGCGATTCGCACCGGTGGATACGCTCGTCCTCGATTTTGTTCGACTGAACGTGCGCAGTGTGCAGATAAACGATGTTCTGTTGCCCGTTGCCGCGAGCGGCTCATCTGACGCAGCTGTCATGCGCGACAGCGCGAAAATCCGGATCGTACTTCCTGCCGGCACTCCTGACACATTCCGTGTGGCCGTTCAATATGATGGCGCCGTCACCGATGGACTCATCGTTCGCACCGACAGCCTTGGGCGTTGGACCGGTTTTGGTGACAATTGGCCCAACCGCGGAAGGCACTGGATTCCCGGCGTCGATCATCCGAGCGACAAGGCGACGGTGACGTGGATCGTG
>JACMME010000097.1 GCA_014379205.1 Gemmatimonadaceae bacterium | reverse complement strand
GTTCAAGTCCGGTGGCACGGGACTGGGCCTGGCAATCGCGAGGCAGACAATTCTCGCGCACCACGGCACGGTTGAGGCAAAAAGCGAGGTTGGCCGCGGTACAGAGATCCGCTTCCTCCTGCCGGTAAATGGGGGAGTGACGCTAGCGAAGGTGGCTGATCAAAAGCACGTACCCTAGAGGGAGACCCGTGGATCCGGATACCATAACAGCGGCAGTCGTATTGGGAATAATATCGTGGACCCTTGTTCTGTTTCCTATCGCGCGAGCTTTTGCGCGTCGAGTCGACCGAGGCGGATCCACTCACAAGGTGCCAAGTGAGGTAACGCAGCGTCTCGAAAGGATGGAGCAGGCAATAGACAGCATCGCCCTGGAGATTGAGCGAATCTCCGAAGGGCAGCGTTTCACGACCAGATTGCTCGCTGACCGCCCGGGGCAGCAGGAGCTTGCACCTCCAGGCGGCCAGTCCACAAACCGATCATGATTGGCTGAGGTAACCTATGCCAGAAGAAGTATTCGTCATCACACTGATCTCCATGATTGCGAGCGCAGCCATCTTAGGGAAGCTGGTCTGGGGATATGTGGATCGCCTCAAGCACCGAGAGATCACACCCAAGAGCATTGCGAGTCTTGACGCGCGAATGGAGCGCATTGAGCAGGCCGTCGATACCATCGCCGTGGAAATCGAACGCATATCGGAGGGACAACGTTTCACGACAAAGCTTCTGTCCGAGCGGGCTGCCGCACCAGCGCTTTCGGCTCCGGCAAAGAATCTGAGCTGATTCACCGCTTCGTCTTTTTTCCTGAGGTAACCGTACGTGAGTGATAACGAGCTTGCCGCCTTCATCACTTTTTTTATTACATCCGGAATAACGATCTCCATGCTCGCCATCGCATGGTCCAGGCGCGGGGATCGCAAAGCCGGACGCTCGCTCCCGAATGTTGCCTCGGACGAACGTCTCGCGCGCATCGAACAAGCGGTCGATGCTATCGCGATTGAAGTCGAGCGCATTTCTGAAGGACAACGATTCACGACCAAATTGCTGTCGGAGCGCGCGAAGCAGGACGCGGCGCTCCCAAGCCGTTCCCAACAGTAGGGCGAGCCGACCGAGTCGCGTGATGATCGCATTTGAAGCTCGTGGCGCATCGCGGACCCGGTCCAACGTCACCAACTCCGGCTCACGGGACGTACTTCCGTGACCGCAATTCTCATCGTTGATGACGAAGCGAATATTCGCCGGATGGTCGGCGCCCTTCTGTCGGCCGAAGGCTACAACGTGCGCGACGCACCCGATGGCGCCCGAGCGGTCGCGAGCGCCATCGAAGACGAACCCGACGTCATACTTCTGGACCTGATGATGCCTGGCGAGCTGGATGGTATCGCCGCACTCAAACGCATCCGGGAGCGCCTGCCAGATGTGCCAGTAGTGATGATGAGTGGGCGCGCAGGCCTGAGTGACGCGGTAAAGGCGACCAAGCTCGGTGCGTTCCACTTTCTCGAGAAACCGCTCTCCCCGGACAGTGTGCTGCTGACCCTGCAATCCGCCCTGGAGTTGCGCCGTGCGCGCCAGGAAGCCCGCGCGCTTCGCGAAGATCTTGGTGGAGCGGGTACCATGGTTGGCGCGGGTCCGGCGATGACGCGTGTTCGCGAGCTCATCGATCGCGTCGCCCCTACCGAAGCGCGCGTTCTCATCATGGGTGAGTCAGGCACAGGCAAGGAGCTCGTCGCGGCAGCGATTCACAAGGGCAGCGCCCGGCGCGACCAACCTTTCGTGCGAGTCAACTGCGCAGCCATCCCCCGCGATCTCGTCGAGAGCGAGATGTTCGGCCACGAGCGGGGAGCATTCACCGGCGCCACTGACCGCAGAATTGGGCGCTTTGAGCTTGCCCACCGCGGAACACTTCTTCTTGACGAGGTTGGCGATCTTGGCGCGGAAGCGCAAGCGAAGCTGCTGCGCGCAATCGAGGCGAAGGAAATCGAGCGCGTGGGCGGCGGCAAGCCGATTCCGGTCGATGTTCGCATTCTCTCCGCCACCAACATGGATCTGGAGCGTGCAGTTGCTGACGGCCGATTTCGTGAGGACCTGTATTTCAGGTTGAACGTCATACCACTGGTTCTGCCCGCCTTGCGTGAAAGACCGGAGGACATCTCCGCCCTCGCTCAGCATTTCTCGGCACTGCAGCGAGTACGCAGCGGCCGGCGGCCGCCGGTGTGGCACGAGGACGCTCTCGAAGCGTTTCGCCGGTACCGCTGGCCAGGAAATGTTCGCGAGCTTGCCAACATCATTGAGCGACTCGCGATCCTGCACGCCGGTACCGGTGTAACTCTGAGTGATGTACGGGCAGTCCTCCCATTGACCCGAGACAAGCCGGAGGAGGAAGAGTCCGGTGTCACAGTGAGCTCCGAGAGAGGAGCAGGTGCCGCCACAGTGGAACTTGCGGCGAATGGGGAGCGGTCACTAACCGAGATTCTCGACGAAGTGGAGCGACAGCTGATCGTCCGCGCGCTGTCCGACTCCAACGGGAGCATCGCGGAGGCATCGCGCCGTCTTCGTACCGACCGGCCGAATTTGTATCGCAGAATGCGGCGCCT
The DNA here is from genome assembly GCA_014379205.1 of Gemmatimonadaceae bacterium. Lineage (GTDB taxonomy): Bacteria > Gemmatimonadota > Gemmatimonadetes > Gemmatimonadales > Gemmatimonadaceae > JACMME01. The sequence goes on along the minus strand of JACMME010000097.1, from coordinate 9,176 downwards.
GGAGATCGAGTACGGGGAATGAAAATAAGCGTTAGGGAAGCCATAAACCGGCTTAACCTGGAGGGTCACATGCGTGCCCTGCTACTGATACTGTTTGCTATTTCGGCCGCCGTTCCTGTCCACAGTCAGGAACGGGATTCCACGCGCCGCGACAGTTCGCAAATCGTCGACGAGGCGCTCCCTCGTCACATCGCTCTGGAGATCGTGGAGCGGTACAACCGCAATGCGGCGATGCGCGCGAGCGGCAGTCTCGCAATTCCGGTCGACGGAGTTGTCGAGGGAGATGTGGCTGTGCTCAATGGTCCACTCAGCATTGCTGGCCGCGTTCGCGGCGGAGTGGTCGTGATCAATGGCGACGTTCTGCTCAAGCAGGGAGCGCGGATCGAGGGTGATCTCGTTGTCGTTGGCGGGGTGATCGAAGGCCAGAAGGACGCAATCATCGAGGGAGCCGTCAGGTGGTATCGCCAGGCGCTCGCCTACCACCAGGAAGGCGATGTGATAGTGGCAGATCGAGAGACGGTCAGCGAAGGTCGTTTCGGCCGCGCAATGCGCCGGTATCTGTATAGATCAGATCGAAGCCGACTCAGCCTCACAACGGGCGGGGTGTACAACCGCGTCGAGGGTCTCCCCATCTATCTCGGTCCGACACTCCGATTCAGCACGCCATTTGGAAGATTCTCACTCGACGCCTACGGCATTCTGCGTACTGCGAAGGACTTCAACTGGGATCGCGACGGTCTCGGCCACGACGTCAGATCGGAATTTCAGTTCGGGCGGGACCGCGGCTTTGCCGTGGGAGGGCGACTGTTCGACATCGTCGACGGCGTGGAGAACTGGCATCTCAAGGACACCGAGGTTGGGCTCGCGTCGTTCTTCCTGCATCGTGACTTCCGCGACTATTACGACCGGCATGGTGGATTGGGGTATGTGAGGTTGTTCCGCGGTCCAGTCGGCCTCACGCTTTCCTATGGTGAAGAACGTTGGGGCTCACGGGAGGTCAGAGATCCGCTGACAGTCTTTCGCAATGGCCGAGGATGGCGGCCGAATCCGCAGCTGGATGAAGGGAAATTTCGACTGGCGACCGCTGCCGTCGCGTTCGACACTCGTAACGATGCCGAGGATCCGTGGACAGGCTGGCTCATCAGTGCCGACATAGAGCGGGGTACCAGCCGGGCGGTGCTGGGCGGCCCCACTGCGGCAATCGTGCGAGATCCTTCGGATGGACCGTCGCCGGTTTCGTACACGCGCGGTTTTCTGGATCTGCGGCGGTACAATCGCCTCTCCCCTGAAGCGCAAATAAATCTTCGGGTCGTGCTGGGAGGCTGGCTGGGTGGTGACCCCCTTCCCCTTCAAAAGCGTTTCTCACTTGGTGGAGCTGGAACTCTTCCCGGATTCGATTTTCGCGATCTCACAGGTGAAGACGACAGGCTCACGTGCGGCGGAATCGAGCTCGAGTCGCGCCCTGCGCAGTGCGAGCGCGTAGCACTCGTCCAGCTGGAATACCGGGGAGATATCAACGTCAACCTGGGCCGCGGTGCAGGCAACCGCTGGCCGTGGAGCAGCCTCGGCTTTCACCGCTCCGCCGAGTGGGTCCTGTTTGCTGACGCGGGTCGAGGATGGCTTGTAGGGAGGCCAATTGGGGAGATGCAGTACCGGGCCAGAACGCTACCGGCGCTGCACACTTTCCGCACCGACCTCGGCGCCGGACTGGACTTCTATTACATCGGCTTTTTCCTAGCAAAGTCTCTGTCGAATTCCGGCGAACCGGCCAACTTTTTTGTACGTGTTCGGCATCGCTTCTAGTGTACTCCAGAATTTCAGTTCTTGCAGAGCTGGTGGCCGCGGTCAGGTCGCTGGGTTTGCCTGCCCTGCGGCCGATTGCGGATGGCGGATGGCATTTAGCGGATGGTAATCGTGCAACCATTAGCGATCAGTCGTCAGCCCATGCGCGGCTCCTGAATTTCCCGCGTCACTGCGAGAGATTGCTCGCCGCTTGCCTCATCCCCATTCTGCTCTCGACAGTCGCCGTCAGAGCGCTGCCGGCGCAACGCGATGTTCGCCTAGAGGTAATCCTGCCGTCCAACGGACAGCGGGGAAACGAAGCACCCACCGTAACGAGTGACCGGGTCCTCTCGGACAGCCGCACCCGCGATCTCCTGCGTCACGGTTTTCCCGCGCGGTTGCACTATCGATTGGCGCTTTGGTCGTCGGCGGGATGGTTCGACGACGAGAAAGCTACGGCGGAGTGGGATGTGATCGTGCGCTTCACGCCACTGGACAGGCGTTACGCGGTCACTCGTATCGAGCCCGATCGCGTCGTGCCGCTGGGAACCTTCGACGATCTTGGAGACGTGGAGGCGGTGATCGGTTATCCGCATCGGCCTTCAATCCGCCCGCCTACGCAACGCGCGCGCCACTACTACCACTTGGTGCTTGGCGTCGAGATGCTGTCGGTCAACGACCTGGACGAAGTGGAGCGGTGGCTGCGCGGCGAGTTACGGCCGGCTGTGCGAGGAAAACGAAACCCGGGAACTGCCCTTACGCGCGGTGTTCGCTCGCTTCTCGTAGGGTTGCTGGGAGGGGAGAATCGCAAGTACGAAGCGAGGACGGGACGGTTTGTGCCTTGAGGGCAGATGGCAGATGGCAGATGGCTGATAGCTGATAGCTGATGGCTCCTGGCTGATGGTTGATGGCAGATGGCTTTCTCATTACCGATTGCCATCCGCTATCAGCTATCAGCCATCTGCCATCTGCCATCTGCCATCTGCCATCAGCCCTTACGCCTGCCTCCTTTCCAGCAGCTCTATCTGATGCAACACACCCTCGCCGTAGAACAGTTTGATATACCTGGCCTGCGTCGGGGTCAGCCGACGAACAGCCCAGCTCAGGTGCACGAAATGCGGCTCTACCGGCTGGTGCAACGGATGCATACCTATCTCTTCGGGGAGACGGTTGCCCTTGCGTGCGTTGCAGGGACTGCAAGCCGTGACCACGTTGCTCCAGTCGTTGGTCCCGCCACGAGAGAGCGGAGTCAAATGGTCTCGCGTCAGCGACTCACGCGGGCGAAGCTCCACACCGGCTCGCCCGCAATACTGGCAACGGTAGTGGTCGCGGGCAAAGAGGAATGTGTTGGTTACCTGACGACGGAATCTGCGCGGCACGTGGATGTATTTCATCAAGCGGATAACCGCGGGGCGTGGCAGCGCCAGGCGCTCCGACCTCACGAGACGGTCCGTGTCAGCCTCGACGATCTCAGCCTTGCCGTCGAGTACCAGGCGCAACGCGCGACGCATAGGAACCATTGTGAGAGGCTCGAAGGACGCGTTCAAGGCCAGACATCCGAGAATCAGATTACACCTCCATGCTAAAGGAAACTCCCGCCACGTCGTGTCGGCGGGAGCTTTTAAACGGGCATACGCATAGGGCTATAGCGCTGCGTAGGCTCCGCGCCTTCCATTCGTTGTACCCTTGTACTTACCCAGGAGTGCCCGCCCATTATCCCCTAACTCCCGACGATACTCCTTCCGGCACCATGGTCAGCCACCCATAGGTGTCCTCCAATCGTCCCGTTACTATGCCCATGTAACGTTCCTGAATTTGCCTGGTGATTGGGCCGGGCTTGCCCTTTCCGACGGAAATCCTGTCCACCGAGCGGATAGGAGTCAGCTCCGCGGCGGTGCCTGAAAAGAAAAGCTCGTCCGCGACATACAAAATTTCGCGCGGCATGAGCTGCTCGCGCACCTCGTATCCAAGCTCCCGCGCGATGCGCATCACTGAATCGCGCGTCACTCCCTGCAGGATGCTGGACGCCAGGGGCGAGGTATACACTACCTTGTCTCGCACGATAAACAGATTCTCGCCGCTGCCTTCCGCGACGAAACCGAAGGAGTCCAGCATGATCCCTTCAGAGTAGCGATTCAGCCGGGCTTCGACTTTCGAGAGTTGGGAGTTGAGATAGTTCCCCCCCGCCTTGGCAAGCGCCGGAAGGGTGTCGGGCCCAGGCCTGCGCCAGCTCGAGACGCAGACGTCGACCCCGAGCTCCAGCGCGTCGTCTCCGAGATAATGGCCCCACTTCCACGCGATAATGAATGTTTCGACCGGAACGTCGATCGGATACACACCCATCTGTTCGCCAGTTCGCACCGCCACGGGTCTCAGATAGCAGTGCGGAAGCTCGTTGGCGGCCACGACATCAATGCACGCCTGCGTGAGCGTCTCGATACTGTGCTCGAGCGGCATGCGGTAGATTCTGCACGAGTCGTGCAGTCGGCGGAGATGCTCCGGTAACCGGAAGATCGCCGGCCCATTGGGAGTCTCGTAGCAACGAATACCTTCAAAGACGCTCGATCCGTAATGCACCACGTGACTCATCACGTGGATCGTCGCGTCTTCCCAATTCACCAACTGTCCGTCGCGCCAGATGGTCGATGTGCGCCCGGAGGTGCGATCCGCCATAGTTTTCCCCGCTCGGGTCTCTTGCAAGCTAATGTGGCACATACGGATTGCGCCATACTGCAAGCATCATGATGACCGGGAGGTATCGAGCTTCCAGGCTCGCAATCGGTCTGCTGCGCTTTGAACTCTGAGCCTCAGGTCGGCGTATTTCGTCACGAGTTCGCCGTCCTCGACCAGCGGTTGTCCCGCAACCGAGACGAAACGCGCTTTGGATCCTCCCAACGCAAAGATCGCTGCTGCAACGGGATCGCCACCGGCAGCGCCCGAGTCTTCGTCAATCGGAAACGCGGTGAGATCAGCATCTTTTCCTTCTTCCAGAGTTCCAATCCGCGCATCGAGACCCAGTGCGCGCGCACCGCCAATCGTGGCCAGCTCCAGCGCTTGCACCGCAGACAGAGCGTCGTGCCGGCCCGTCCTAGCACGCTGCATTAGCGCCGCTACACGCGCCTCCTCCAGCAGATGCATGCGGTTGTTGCTTGCCATGGAATCGGAGCCGAGTCCTACACGCACGCCCCCAGCCAGAAGCTCCACAACCGGCGCTATTCCATGTCCGAGATTCGCGTTGGAGACAGGGCAGTGTGCGACTGAGCAACCCGTCGCCGAGATTGTGCGGACGTCATCCTGATCGGCCCGAACACAATGAATCAACAACGGCCGGTTCTCGAGCACGCCCAGATCCCTGAGCAGTGCGATAGGCGAACGCGCCACTCGCTCAACCCTGATACCGCGCGCACGCAACCGCTCGGCAAACGGACCGGACGCGTCTACCACAAATTGTTTTTCCGCCTCGCTCTCAGCGACGTGAATCGCCATTGGAAGATTGGCGTCCCGCGCGTACGCCGCCACGCGTGCGAATAATGCGCCGCTAACGGTGTATGGTGCGTGCGGCGACACTCCAACGACCTGTAATGCGGTAGCCACTTCCCTGTGGACTTCGACCTTGTCGCGCAATTCGCGAAGTGAAAGTTCGGCGTCCCCCGGTGATGGGCCGAAGACTTCCTGATACATGATCCCGCGGACGCCCGCCTCGCGAAGTGCGCGCAGCACTACACCAGAATCGCACGTGTCGGCATACGTCGTGATACCCGCGCGGATCCCTTCCGCGATTCCCATCCGCGCGGAATCCAGCAGCATTGCTGGTGTCATCACCGCGCGCTTTGCTCCCTGCAATGCCGCGATCCAGTCGGGAAACTCGAGATTCTCGAGAATGCCTCGTATGACCGTGAGCTCGAGATGCGTGTGCGCGTTAACAAGCCCGGGAAGTAAAATCGCGTCACGAAGGTCGCGGTCAGTGCCGCTCGGCGCATTCGCGCGCGGACCGACGTACGCGATGCGTTCTCCCTCCACCCCCACAGTTCCGTTCTCGATCGGCGCCCGGGAGATGGGAAGCACCCAGCGGGCGTGGTAGAGGAACATCAGGACGTCAGGGACCAGGGACTAGGAACCGGGAACCAGGGATCCTTAACGGGAGATCTGGGACGAGGCAGCAGGCACCGAGAGCCGTTGTCCCTGGTTCCTGGTTCCTGGTGCCTTGTCCCTCTCCCCATTCAGCGTCGTCCATGCACGAACGGGTCGTAGAGATCTTCGTCCCTTATCCCGATCGAGCGAGCCAGCGCGAGAGGAAACTCGACATCACCCACCTGCTCGGAAGTATGTCCGTCGGAGCCCAGGGATATGCGAACGCCCGCTTCGTGCGCTCGGCGCACCAGACGCTCGTGCGGGCGGTAGCGCGCGGAGATCTCGAATGCAATTCCAGCGCTGGCCAGCGCTTTAACTGCTCTGTCTTCGCGCTCCTCTGTCCACATGTCTTCTAACGGAATACTTCGAAAAGGCAGAGGGAGAAGGGTTGGATGAGCCAGGACATCCACGGTCATCTCGCGCGCAAAACGCTCGAGATTGTCGACATGAATGTCCATGTATGCGTCGGGAGTCAGGTCTGCCGGTAGGCGCTTGCTGAAGACATGAACGGTAGTGCCGTCCGGGAGAAAAACCGCGTGGAGCGAGCCGAGCCGGTGAGTGAAGCGTGAGACCAGCTCGTCGGGCAGCTCGCGCCAGAGTGAATCGTGCCAGCAGAATTCCCCCCCACGAGCGACGTCATGACCCTCGAGCTCCTCCAGGTAGGCTCGCACTTCATCCACGGTTTTGATCGCAAAGGCCACATCAGCAGAACAGTGATCGGCGATGCTCGGACGAACTCCACGAGCCCTGACGGTTTGGATGAGCTTGCCGACAGACAGTGATCCGTCGGACATCGTCGTGTGCGCATGGCAGTCGATCGGCTGCCAAGTGGTCACGGTGGAAGTTTGAACGGGTTCGGGACGGCGCTGGTGTCCCGCTTGGGGCGTGACGCTTGTGGAATGGGGGCCGCACCTGGCATCACGCGGCCCTCGTTAGGAATTGGAGCAAATGCACCGCTGTCGCCGGGCGCGCCAAAGTTGAAGGGAGAGTGTACATCGCATTCAGCCGACGGCTCTGTTCCCGAGATGTAAAACTCGGTAGCGATGACTTCCGTGGGGCAGAAGGGATTCTTGAGCATTCCCGTGCTCCGGTCAATCTCTCTGGCTACGAGACCATCTGGGCGGGACCAGTCGGGGGGTGCGGGACGGCGCTGATACACCTCTGTCATGAAGGTCGTCCAGGCGGGCGAAGCGAGACGGCCTCCCTGAGCGTTGGCCTGGATCTTTTTCGGCCTATCAAAGCCCATCCACAGACCCGCAACGAGGTCAGGGGTGAAGCCAATGTACCAGACGTCGGTGCCGTCGTTTGTGGTGCCCGTCTTGCCGCCGGCTGGCACCCGAAAGCCCTGTCCCCAAACCGCGCCGTATGCCGTGCCCCTGCGCACCACATCGCGAAGCATGTCCGTCATGAGCCAGGCCTCTTCCGGTGACAGCACCTCGGTCCGCACGGTACTGGCCTGCCAGAGTACTTCGCCCCGGTTGTTCTCGACTCGCGTGATAGCGAATGGTGTCGCGCGTATTCCCAGTGTCGCGAAAGCAGTGTACGCACCGACCATCTCGATCGGGTACACGTCCGCCGCGCCCAAGTGAATGGACGGATACGGCGGTATCGGCGTGCTGATTCCGAAGCGTCGCGCCATGTCTACGACGCTCTGCTCGCCGAGCTGGTTGCCCAGTCTCACGGTGGGCACGTTGCGCGACAGATATAGGGCGCGGCGCAGCGGCATCGGACCCTCGAACTTGTTGTCGTAGTTCTGGGGGGTGTATTCGCCGCCCTCAGGCCGAGGAATGCTGAGCGCAGAATCCAGCAGCACTGTGGACGTCGGCATGCCATTTCGAATAGCGTCGGCATACACGAACGGCTTAAAGGTCGAACCTGGTTGCCGAAGCGCCTGCGTCGCCCGATTGAACTTGGAATCATCGAAGTCGCGCCCGCCTATGAGCGCGCGCACCGCGCCTGACCTTGCGTCGAGCACGACGAACGCTCCCTGCAGGTAGGGCGAGTTCTGGCTTCCAGGATCGCGCTCGCCCATTGCGCCTTTCGCCAAATACTGCTCGTACGTCTCATGCCGGAACTTGCCGTACTTCCCCGACTCGATTGCCTTAAGCTGAGCCTCGAGCGCGCGCTCGGCCGCGGACTGCATGTCTGCGTCGATGGTCGTGTAGATGTTGAGACCATCGCGATACAGACGCTGGCCGAACTGATCGTCGAGCTGCCGGCGAACCCACTCCACGTAGTAGGGGGCGAAGTCTCCTGACTCCTCCTTGCGCGCGAGCCGGAGAGGATATGCCTTGGCGAGACGCGCGTCGGCATCGCTCAGGGCCCCTTCCCTCCGCATCAACTCAACGACGGTATTGCGCCGCTGGATCGCCCGTTCGGGATGCCGGCGCGGATTGTAACGCTCGGGCGCCTTGGGTAGTGCCGCCAGGGTCGCAGCCTCCGCCATGATCAAATTGCGAACGGATTTGCCGAAGTAGCGCTGGGACGCGGTCTCCACTCCGTGCGCACCGTTGCCGAGATAGATCTGATTGAGGTACAGCTCCAGAATTTTTTCCTTGGAGTATTTGTCCTCGATAGCTCGCGCGACCCTGGCTTCCTTGAGCTTGCGGGTGAGAGTTTTCTCGCGAGAGATGCGCTCGGGAAAAACGTTACGCGCGAGCTGCATGGTTATCGTCGAGAACCCTTCGGCATAGCTGCCCGACTTGACGTTCCGGAGACCCGCTCCGAACACCCTGATCCAGTCGATACCGGAGTGCTCGTAGAAGCGTTTGTCCTCGGTAACGACGAAGGCGTCCCGAACCGGCTTTGGGATGTCGCTGAGCTTTACGAGAGTCCGGCGCTCCTGGCCCACTTCAGCGATGAACCGGCCGCTCGCTCCGTAAAGCTTGGAGGTCTGGTGCGGTGTGAAGTCTTCCAGGACGGCGGTGGACGGACACTGACCACCCCGACAAACCATCGCCCACGCGCCGTAGGCGATGCCGGCGCCGAAAGCGGCGCCGAAGGTGACGAGCAGAAAAAATGGCCGCCAGAGGCGAGAACGGTTGCGTCGAGACGATGACATTCGAATGGAAAGTAGTAGTAGACTCGGGAATCGGGAATCGGGAAACGAGAATGATGAGTCTTGTCGCCCGCACGGCCTACTTGACGCGACCGCACGAGAGCTCATCACTCCCGATTCCCGATTCCCGATTCCCGATTCCCGATTCCCGATTCCCGATTCCCGATTCCCGATTCCCGATTCCCGATTCCCGATTCCCGATTCC
>JACMME010000096.1 GCA_014379205.1 Gemmatimonadaceae bacterium | reverse complement strand
TTCTCGACCGATGCGCGCACATTCAGGGATGAATTCCTCGCCGCTACTCCGGGCAACGACGCCGAGGCTCGGCGCTATCTCTATGATCTGCGCGCGGAGGGATCCACAAACAACGAGGACGCCCTGGAGGAGGCGCTCGCTTCGCCCACGGAGGCCGGCCGACTCGGCCTGGTGCTCTTCATTACCGATGGCGCACCGTCAGTCGGGGAAAGGCGCCCGGAAGCGCTTGTCGAGATGGCGCGCGACCTCAGGCGCGGCCGTCGCATCTTCGCCTTTGGACTCGGTGCCGACGTAAATGCATCGCTCATCGAACAGCTTGCCTTGGAAGGTCATGGAACAGCGCACTTTGTACCTCCAGACGAGTCCACAGAGCGCGCGGTGGAAGTCGTCGCCAGCCGTCTAACGAATCCGGTGGCTACGAACGTCAGGGTGCGCTCCGAGGGCGTGCGCCTGGTGAAGATGCACCCATCCGGGTCCATCGACATTTTCGCGGGACAGGATCTCGTCATCCTCACACGGTACGACAACAGCGGCCGTGCACGCATCCGGTTCGACGGCGAAGCTGCGGGCGGACCGGTAAGCTGGAGCACCGAGGTTACTCTCCCGGAGCGCGAACGCGGCAATACCTTCGTGCCCAGGCTCTGGGCAACGCAACGTATCGGTTTCCTGAGCGCCGAGAAACGGCGCAATGGCGGATTTAATGAAGTCGACGCTGAGATCCGAGAGCTGGGCGAGCGCTTTGGCATCCCCACGGAGTTCACGTCGTACTTCGTCAAGGACCCTGGGATGGTAGCCGACGGTGGCGCGCCCATGCCGGTTCAGCCGCGGCGCGGCAACATAAATGCACAGGGGGTGGAGGCCAGTGCAGGGCGTGCTCGCGCGGGTCAAGCCAAGAGCAGACGCGAGTTCGACGCGGCACGCGACGCCGCGGTGCAACGCTCCACGACGTCGCTGGCGTATGCCGACAGCACCATGTCCGTATCAGATCGCACTGCGCCTGTGCGCCGGGCCGGCAACCGGGTCTTCAGCCGGCAGGGCGATGCCTGGACGGATTCCCGGTACAGTACTGGCATGAAGACCATAAAGGTGAAGGCGTTCTCGGCGGCATACTTCGAGCTGATTCGAGAAATTGCGGATTTGAATGACGCGCTCGCGCTGGGCGAACACGTCATAGTAGCCGGTCGCTCGGTCGCGCTCGATGTGGGCACCTCCGGAATTGAGCGATTGACCGCTGGCGAGCTTAAGGAGATCGTATCCGCATGGTAACAGCTTGAACGATCAGGACGTTGAAAGACTTTTTCGAGCGTACAACGGGCAGCTCGTGCGCTACCTCACGCGACGGTTGGGTGATCGCGACTGGGCTGAAGAGGTAGCGCAGGAGACGTTCGTTCGCGCGCTCCGGCAGGAGGAGCTGACTAACGAGCGCGCGTGGCTTTTCACAGTCGCGAATAACCTCGTGCGCGACGAAGCTCGCAGGGACGCGAGGCGGCGCAAGCATCTCATTCTTCTCCGCGCCGAAGAGCAGGAACGGGAAATTGCGGAGCCGGAGCCCAGCATACTCGAGCGCGCGCAGGAGGCTGCGATTGTTCGTCGCGCCGTAGATTCGCTCGCAGAGCGTGACCGGCTCGCGCTGCTGATGCGTGAAGAGGGTCTGGATTACACCGAGATCGCCGCAGCGCTGGATCTTTCGGTCAAGTCAATCGGAACAACGTTGGCGCGTGCGCGCCGGCGTTTGGTGGAAGCCTACGAAGCGCTGCAGGCGCGAACGGAGCCAGGACATGCCGCATCTTGACGAAGGAATGATTCACGCGTGGCTGGACGGCGCTCTGACCGACGTGGAGCGAGCCCAGGCCGAAACGCATGCAGCCGGGTGCGAGATTTGTTCAGCCGCGGTCGCCGAAGCGCGCGGTCTGGTTGCGGCGTCTTCCCGCATACTTTCGGCGCTCGACGATGTGCCGGCTGGTGTGATTCCGGTTGCGCCGCACGGCTCCGATACCGTGATTGCGGCCAATACGGGTGTGAAAGCTCGCACTCGACTGTGGTTTAACCGTCCCATGCTGCGAGCCGCCGCGGCGCTTCTCTTGGTGACAACCGGGACCTTCTTCGTCGCGTCGCGTGAAGGAGCTAATCGGGAGCTGAATGTCGCCACCGACACATCGGAAAGTACGGTCGCGGCGGTTGGAGCGGCCGCCCCTTCCGGCGCGCAGGAGGTGGCAGTTGTGGAGGACGCTGTGCCACAGGGGAAATTACAAGCGCCCGTCCCCCTTCCGGCGCGCAATCCCGCGCCTTTGAGAACTTCGCCGCCCGTGGCAGCAACCGGCAAGGTTGCAGGCTCAGTAGCAGACGGTGCGTTTAATGACAGTACGCGTGGCGCGCTTGCGGATATCGCGATCGCGCCCGCGGGTCGTGCGCGTATTGAGCGTCAGGCAGCCAACCAGACCTCTGCGGATGCTGCCAGCGAGCAGCGGAGAAGCGCCCCGTCTCGCGGCGAGGCGCCCCCGTTGGGTCGTCCCGGATCCATCACACAGATGAAGGCACGTGAGGCAGGATATGCCGCGTCCACAGCCTCTTCCGCGAAAGCTGAGCGCGACGTTGCCGCCGTTCGTTCTCTCGCTGGCTGCTACGAGATTCGGCTTGGCACCTGGACCCCCGCGCTTACCCTGGGCGCGGACGAGGTCTACATCACACCGCCGCCGCAAATCGTGCTTGATACACTGTCCGCGGTAGCGCCCGCCGATCCATCGCGCTTCCGCGTCCTTCCAGTTCTGGACACACCGGGCCGCGACTACGCCGACTGGCTCGCGCTAACGGCCGACTCTCTTCGAGTTACGTGGACAACCGGCCTGCATGGCCTGACGATGCATCTCAAGCTCGAGAATAGAGTCCTTAGCGGATTCGCGACGACATTCTGGAACTTCGATCGCAAAAGCCAACGTTCCGAAGTAACAGGAAAGCGAATCGTCTGTCAGTAGCGAGCATCACGCGAATTTCTCACGAAACCCGCAAACCCGCCTCAGCTCACCCCCGCGCTGTTCATCCGTTCACCGGGGCACCGTCCACCGGGCACCTCACTTGCTGGCAGGATTGGCCAATGGGAATGAAAAAAGGCATCCCCCCCGGAATGCCTTTCTTCGCGTCACACCGCAAGGTTCGCAGCTAGACGTACTGCATCGTTCAGCTTCGACAGCGTTGATAGCAACCGGTGTGCCCGACCGAAAGCGTTACGTGGCAGCCACTTGCATGATCCACCATGTGTCGGCGTAGCGCACATGTTACAGCGTCGAGTACACACGAAGGGATTGTTACAGCCGCGCGGACGTCGCTAGCGCTTGATCCAGCTTGTCGCGCACAGTAGTAGCGAACGTCAGCAGCGAAAATGGCTTCCCTATAAATGCGGCGCCGTTTGCCAGTACTCCATCGTGCGCGATGGCATCCTCGGCGTATCCCGACATGAAAATCACCTTGAGATCTGGCTTGAGGACGGTTAGTCGTTCCACGAGCTCCCTGCCGCCCATTTTCGGCATAAGGAGATCGCTTATAACGAGGTCAATCGATTCGGGAAGTTCGGCAAACTTTCGCAGCGCCTCCTCTCCATTCACGGCTTCAATTGCCGTGTAGCCACACTTCGTAAGAATTCGGCGAATTGAGAACCGCACAGACTCTTCGTCTTCGACGACGAGCACGGTCTCCGTTCCACATGGCAGGTTGGCGGAAGGCTTCGTTTTCACGACGGCGGCCGGCGCTCCCGCCACTAGCGGCAAGTAGATATTGAAAGTCGTCCCCACGCCCAGCTCGCTTTGCACGGAAATGTGTCCGCCCGACTGTTTCACAATGCCGTAAACCGTCGATAGTCCCAATCCGGTGCCCTTTCCCGGATCCTTGGTGGTAAAGAACGGCTCGAAAATCAGCCCCTGTGTTGGGAAGTCCATGCCGGTTCCGGTGTCGGTGACCGTGAGCAGCGCGTAGGAGCCGGCCGTAAGCTCGGGATGCTGGCGGGAATTGACCTCATCAACGCGTACGTTGCTGGTCTGTATGGTGACACGCCCGCCAGCCGGCATGGCGTCGCGAGAGTTGACCGCCAGATTCATTATGACCTGCTCGATCTGGCCTGGATCTGCTTTGACGAGGTTCAGGTTCGGCGCCAGCTCTGTCGTGAGAGTTATGTTCTCGCCGATAAGACGGCTCAACATTCGCTCCATCTCGCGCACAATCTGGTTCACGTCCAGGATTTTCGGCTGGAGAACCTGCTTCCGGCTGAATGCGAGAAGCTGGCGCGTCAGAGTGGCCGCTCGATCCGCAGCCTTGCTGATCTCCTCGGCATCGGTTCGGGCGGCACAGTCGGTATCGAGCTGGTCAGTAAGCAGCTCGCAATGCACCTTGATAGCAGCGAGCAAATTATTGAAGTCGTGAGCGATGCCGCCAGCGAGGCGTCCAACCGCGTCCATCTTCTGTGCCTGTCTGAGCTGCTCCTCCAGGCGAAGCTTTGCAGATATGTCTCGCGTGAAGCCGGCCGCGCCCAGTATTTCGCCAGTGCTGCTTCTGATAGGGACAATGGTGATCGATACATTTACGCGACTGCCATCCTTGTGCACTCGAACCGCCTGGGGATGCTCGACGTGCTGCCCTTTGAGAATTCGCTTGAAAGTTTCGGCGAGTCCATCCCTGCTCTCAGGAGGAATGGTCAGCATGATCGGCTTGCCTATTATCTCGGCAGCTGAGTAGCCGAGCAGACGTTCCGCGGCCGGGTTCCATGTTGTAACCAGGCCATCCAGCGAAGCACCCGCTATGGCATCGTCAGAGGATTCCACGATTGCGGCAAGCCGCACCATCGCGTCCTCCGCAGTCCTCCGCTGTGTAACGTCACGCGAAATTCCGATGAGCCCGATTATTTCCCCTGTCGCGTTACGGCGAGGCTGTTTCAGGGTGGAGAACCACACCTTTTGACCGCGCAGGGTGAGGGACTGTTCGTAGGTAGAGGGCTCCCCGGATGTGACGACGCGAAGATCGCGATTTGTAATGGCCCGCGCGGAATGCTCGTCGTCGAGATCGTAATCCGTCAGGCCTATCATCTCCTCGATTGTCCGTCCGTAGAGCCGGGCCTCAGCGGAGTTGACCATGACGTATCGCCCCTTCAGATCCTTCATGTGAATGGCGTCGCTGGTGCCCTCGACTACCTCGTTCAACAAATCGTAGCTTCGCGAAAGGGCCTCCTCGAATTTCTTCAGCTCGGAGACATCGCGGGCGCTCCAGAGTACCGTGCCATCTGGAAGTGGAACGATTTCACCGGCGAAGCAAACCGTGTTATCGCCGATCGGGAGGCGGTACTGTATGGTTTGAGCGATGCCGGTATCGAGCGCTTTCCGAATGCAGTCAAGCGCCAGCGCTGCCTGGTCCGGAGGTGAAACATCGCCAATCAATCGGCCGATGAGCTCCGATGGAGGGCGAATCAGGAGGGCGGGGTTGGTAGGCGCGATCTTGAGGTATCTGCCATCGCGGTCGAGCACCAGAACGACGTCCCGCATTGCGCCGAACATCATTCGAAGGTCCGCCGCCTCGGCGGCAAGCTTGTCGATCTCGCGCGCTGGGTCGTTCGGTGAAACGGCGACCGAATCGCCAGTGTGGGCGTCAAACGTCACTGCAGGGGGGTCCCGATGGCGGAGAGAGATGAGCGTCTGTACTAGGACGATGCCAAGCGGGGCTTGTAACGAGGCGTTACAGAGTCAAGTGGCGCGGCGGGTCAAGCCGCATGCGATCAGCTAGTGGCCAGTCTCCTCACCGCGGAAATGCGGACGCATCGATGCCGCTGGACTACCACAGCGCGCTCTTGTAGTACGACGATGATTTTCCTGACCGATGCGTCCGGGTCGTGCGACATCGAACTATGTCCTTCTCTGATATCAGGTCAGTCCCCAGCCACCGGCTCCGGCTCCCTTGCCACAGCGCGCACCCGCTTGCGCATGAGCACCGCCACGGCGTCGTCGATCAGCGTATACACTACCGGCACGACAAACAGCGTCAGTAGTGTCGACGTGAGCAGCCCGCCGATGACGGCGCGCGCCATGGGAGCCCGGCTCTCCGATCCCTCACCCAGAGCCATCGCCAGGGGCAGCATGCCGAAAATCATGGCGATAGTAGTCATGATGATCGGACGGAGCCTGATGCGCGCCGCGCCGAGCAGCGCTTCCGTGCGCTCGAGACCGCGCTCGCGCTCCTGGTTGGTAAAGTCCACCAACAAAATGCCGTTCTTGGTGACGAGTCCCATCAGCATGATGATGCCGATCATCGTCATCACGTTCAGCGTGCCTTTGGTGATGAGAAGCGCCAGCGAGACGCCGATGAAGCTCAGCGGTAGCGCGAGCATGATGGACAGCGGCTGCACGAAGGAACCGAACAGTGATGCCAGAATGAGATAGATGAAAATGATGGCTAGTAGCAGCGCTTCGAGCACGAAGCCTTTCGTCTCGTCAAGATTCTGTACGTCGCCGGTGAAAGCAGTACTGTAGCCCGGCGGCAGTCCGACGTTGTCAATTGCAGTCCTTGCCGCCGCGGCGACATCACCCAATGCGAAATCGGGAAGAACTCCCGCGGAGATGGACACCTGCCGCTCGAGGCTGCGCCGCTCTATCTGCTGAGGTCCAACACCCGCGCGCACCTCAGCAACCTGCGACAGCGGCACGATGCTCGGCTGGCCGGTCGCCGCATTCACATTGTTGCTCATCACGGGAATGTTCGCCACATCCTCGGCCGATGTGCGCATGCTGTCCGGATACACCACAATGACGTCGTGCGTATAGCCGAGTTGGTCTTCCCAACGCGTCGCGCGCTGGCCGGTGAAGAGCGGTTGCAGCGTTGACGCTATGCTCTCGATCCCGAGTCCGGCAGCCCACGCCTGCTGCCTGTCGACGCGAACATCGAGCTGCGGGATATCGCCTTCCTCGCTCGAGTTCGGCTCAGCGATACCGGGCACTTGCCGAATGGCGGCGAGAACCTGCGCCGCGGCAATCTTGAGGCGGCTCGGCTCCGGTCCCTGCACGTTGACAATTATCGGCTGCCGGAAGCCGCCGAAAATACTTGGAGTGCCTGTAATGGCTGGACGCACCCCGGGAATTTGGCGAAGCGCCACACGCAGTTCGGTCTGGATATCCGCCAGTGATTTCTCACGTTCGTTCTTCGGCTTGAGGCGGACATAGATCTGCCCGGAATTCACGGTACCGCGGAATCCACCGCCCACTGATAGGTACGTAAAATCCACTTCCGGCCGGCTCTTCAGGAACGCGACAATCTCTTTTCCCTTGCCGGTGGTATACCCCAGCGCCGAACCCGGTGACGTGCGAAAGTTCACGTTGAATTCGCCGCCATCTATTTCCGGCATCCACGTGAAGCCGAGAGAGGGATAGATGGCGAATGCGATCCCGATCGAAGCGCCCGCTCCGACGAGAATGAGCAAGCGGTGTCTGAGCGACCACGCGAGGCCTCGAGGATACCGGTCTGCTATGCGCTCGAACTGGTCGTTGAACGCGGTGGCCAGGCGGTTGATCGGATTTCTGGAACGGTGAGGATCGTGCGCTGGATTGGTGCGCGCGGCAGCGGATTGGTGCTGCACGGCCTGAGCTGCGATCCCACCTTGTAATTCGGGGGGGGCCCCCCGCGCCAAATCCCGCTCGTTCTCACGGTCGCGTTTGCGGGCCCGGTGCCGTTCCACCTCCGGATCCCGCCATATGCTGGACAGCATCGGGTCAAGCGTGAAGCTCACGAACAGCGACACCAGAACCGCGAACGTTACCGTGACGCCGAACTGGAAAAAGATCTTGCCGATCTGCCCACCCATGAAGGCGACGGGCACGAATACGGCGACGATGGCCAGCGTCGTCGACACGACGGCAAGACCGATCTCGCTGGTGCCCTCGCTCGCCGCTCGATGATGGTCTTTCCCCATCTCGATGTGCCGCACGATGTTCTCTCGCACCACAATGGCGTCGTCTATCAACAGTCCAATCGCCAGCGAGAGCGCCAGCAGCGTCATCGTGTTCACGGTGAAGCCGAACATCCACATCGCGAAGAACGCCGAGATGATGCTGATGGGCAGCGTGAGGCCGGTGATTACCGTCGAGCGCCACGAGTTCAGGAAGAGATAGATGATGAGGATGGTGAGAACGGCGCCGAGCATGAGCTCGCTCTGCACAGCGTCAAGCGACTCGCGGATGCGCTTGGAGTCGTCCCGGATAACCGTGAGCTTGATGTCGGGCGGAAGCTGCCGCTCGAGCTCCCCAACCACGCTGCGCACCGAATCCGCGACTTCTACCGTGTTGGATCCAGAGATCTTGAGGATGTCGAGAGAAACCGCCGAGCGGCCATCCAGCTCCGCGGCAGTCCTGCGCTCCTCGATGCCGTCGATCACCGTGCCCACATCGGCAATCGTGACCGGCACTCCATTGCGCACTGTGATAGCAATGTTGGCGAAGGTGGCGGGATCGACAACGCGCCCGGTCACGCGAACGAGCTGCTCGGTTGCACCCCGGCGTATCCGGCCGGCGGGTACTTCCTGATTCTCGCGTTGCAGCGCTGCACTCACCTGCGAAGGGCTGATACCATAGGAACGCATCGCAGCCGGATCGAGCTGCACGCGAATTTGCCGCCTCGCGCCGCCGGAAAGATTCACGCCGCCCACGCCCTGAATCGCCTCGATGCGCGTCGCGATTACTTCGTCAGCGAGATTGGTGATTTCGCGGATGGGACGCTCGCTGCTCTGCACGGCGACCGAGATGATGGGCCGGTCGTTGGGATCGAATCGTATGACGATTGGGTCCTCGATATTGGGCGGAAGCTGCCGCCGAATACGTGATACCTTTGCCTGGACGTCCTGTTGCGCTCCAACGACGTCCGCGTTCAGGTGGAACATCAGCCGGACAATCGACACCCCTTCCTGCGACGACGAGGTCACCTCCTTCAGCCCGGGCACCGTGTTCAAGGCCTCCTCGATGGGCTTGGAGACCTCGCGCACGATTACCTCGGGTGACGCGCCCGGGTACGTGGTCTGCGCAATGATGACAGGATAGGTGATGTCCGGATATTCATCGATGGCGAGCCGTCTGTAGGACATCACGCCCAATACGACGAGCGCCACCATCATCATGGTGGCGAATACCGGCCGCTTTATTGAAAGGTCGGAGAGAAACATGTCACGGTCCTCGGTTAGCGGCGCGTGCTTCGCCAATCACTTCCACCTTCATCCCATTGCCCAGCGTTCCGACGTTACCCACCACGATCTGATCACCCTCCGCAAGCCCCTCGAGAACCTCCACGATGCCGCGCTGCTCGTCCGCCACGCCGAGGGCGACCGAAGCTATCGACAACGTCTGTCCATCAATGCGGTAAACGAACGGACGCCCGCCATCCTGCGCCTGTCGTACAGCTGCCGCCGGAACAACCAGGGCTCCCTCCATCGTGCGCCCAATGATGCGCCCCGTAGTGAACGTGCCACCCTTGAGCTCACCGCGGGCGTTCGGGATCTGAACGAATACCGTGATGGAGCGCGTCGTCGGATCGATAGTCGGGCTCACGCGCGCCACGCGCCCTTCAAAGGAGCGCCCATCGGCGCTGAAGCGTACGCGCTGGCCAACCGCTACGCCCGACGCTTTCCGTGCCGGCACAGAAGCCTCGAGCTCGAGCACATCACTCCGGACAAGCGTAAAGAGTGGAGCGCCGCGCGCGACGTGCTCACCGTTCTCGATATCGCGCTGTGAGATTACTCCGGGCGTCGTCGCGAGCACCCGCGTATCCTGAACGAAGCTGCTCGTAGACCTCACACGAGCTTCCGCGGCCGCAACGGAAGATTGCGCGGTAGCCACAGCCTGTTGCGCGACTTTCATGTCACGCTCGGGAATGGCACCAGCGTCGAATAGCTCCTTCGATTGCTCCAGATTCCACTGAGCCGTGGCGAGCTCTGACTGCGACTCGGCGCGCTCGGCCTCCGCGCTTCTGAAGCCGCTCTGCTGCTGGCTGTTCTCGAAGCGGGCCAGTACCTGACCAGTGCGAACGCGGTCGCCTTCGCGCACGTACACGCCAACGAGATCGCCCTCCAGGCGCGCTCGTATCAGCACGGTTTCAATGGGCTGCAAGTCGCCTGTAACAGCGAGACCATCCTCGATTGTCGCGCGACTCACCTTCGCAACATCCGTCGCAGCGAGCACCACCGTAGGTGCACCACGAGCACCCGCGGCCGGACGCCCTCCTGGTGCGGGCGCCGCCGACGCGGGAGTCGCGGCGCCACCGTTCTCCGAGTCGCCTGAGGAACAGGCAAGTGAGAACAGGAGAGCAGCGAAGAAAGTTGTGTTGCTAGTTTTTCTGAACACCGGTACCCGGGCTGGAAGTTATTCTCGCTGGCGGCGTCTGCGGTGGTAGCGGGATGGGACGGCCGAGTGCACGCGCCAGCTCAGCGGACGCGAGATACAGATCGAATACAGAGCGAGCTTCGTTGGTCTGTGAGGTCAGTAACGCAAGCTGCGCGTCAGACGTCTCGAGTTGAGTTCCCAGCCCGCGAGTGAATCTGAGCGACGCGAGCCGAAACGCCTCGTCGGCTTCCGTCGATGTCTCGCGCTGGGCCGCAAAAAGAGCCTTCGCGCGCGCGACACCGGCACGTGCCCGCGCGACCTCCGTGGCAACCGCTTCGCGCTCCTCGCGCAGCTGAACTTCAGCCAAGCGCGCCTGCGCCTTTGCGAGGTCAATGTTACCCCTGGTGCGGAAACCGTCGAACAACGGCCAGCTCAACTGCACACCAATCTGGCGGTCCTGAAACCAGCCACCATTCTGACTCGAAATGGGCCGGCAGTTCGGCTGCGGCGGATCCGTTGGACAGGGTATCGTGGTCGCTTCACCGCGATTCGTTGGAAAACCACTCAGCGGGAATGCCTGGAATCCGCTCTGAAAGAATACGGACAGAGCGGGCAACCGGTCAGCCCGCGCGATCGTTATTCCGCCACGGCGCGCCTGCAACAGAAGCTCAGCTGCCCGGACGGAGGGGCGATCGTAGCCGCTGGCGCTTGAGTCACCGTCCAACGACGTCAGCATCGCGATGACGGTGCCCGAATTCAATGACGTTGTGAGTACAAGAGGCTGACTGGCGGGAATGTTCACCAGGCGCTTGAGCTCGAGCAGCGCCAGCTCCCTGTCGTCACGAGCCTGGATGACCGATGGCTCGAGATTGGCGCGCTCCACACGCGCGCGAAGCACATCGTAGCGCGCAGCGCGACCAGCGTTCTGGAACTGCTCGATCTGCCGCACGCGACCCTCGGCGAGCGCGAAACCTGCGGCGCGTATCTCGACCAGCCGATCGGCGAAAAGCGCTTGAAAGTAGGCGCTCTGCACTTCCACTGAGAGCCGGGCACGGGTCTCGTCGGCCGTCAGGCGCGCCGCCGCGCGGGTGCGAGATGCAACGCGCAGCGCCGCCCACTCTCGACCACCCTGAAAGAGCGCCTGAGAGATGTTGGCGTTGGAGTTGTAGGTATTCGGCTGATTGAATATCTGGCCTACAGCCTGGGCGCGGGCATTTTCGTAAACGTGAGAATAACTGCTATTGATTCGTATCTGCGGCAGCGCGCTGGCCCGGGCGACAGTAACCTGCGCGTCCGCGACGTCGATGAGCGCCTGGGCGGTGCGGGCTTCATCGCCCGTCCGAAGCGCGAGCGCCACGGCGTCCTGAACTGATAGCGCGAGAGAGTCCGAACCCTGCGCGCGCACGTGAGACGCGATAAGCAGAGCGGCGCTCGAGAGCGCCGCGAGGCGAAGCAATGGTACCATATGCTTCTTACGCGGGTGGGAAGGGTAACGTTGGGACAAAGGCAAATTATCGGAAATATGGGATCACAGTCTGGTCAATCTGCAGATATTGCCGAAAATACGCTCCCCAAGAACGGTTTTAGCCAACAGTCCTGTGCTACGAGATTCATGCGGAGTACGCGCCACTCGTTTTCCCCAGCACCGCGTCCTCGGCCTCGTAATCGAATGCCGAGGCGTCCACCTGCGTTGGCGGATTCGCCAGCTCCCACTCGACTGTGCGCAGGATGCATTCCGTCTGCTCCACTGGCTCGCGATAGCCGAGCTCCTTTCGAATCCGGCTGGTGTCCACACTCCAATGCTGCTTAAGGTTGCCGGGAATACGAAGGTGCGCCGGCGTCTCCTCATCTGACATGACGATGAAATAACCGCCCCAACCAACAACGTCGGCAATCCGGCGAGCCCACTCGAGCTCCGAGAGAGATTCGGATTCGGCAACGTTGAAGACGCGATTCGCCTTGCCTCCCGAAGTGGCAGCGAGAGCGATCGTTGCGGCAACGTTCTCAACGTAGCCGCGTGGGGAGCGCCACGCTGCCCAACTCTCCTGCATGATTATCGCCGGGCGATTGTCATGCATCCGCTTTATCATGCCGTGGAACCGATGCAGCCGATCACCGGGTCCGTAAATCATCGGCAGGCGCAGGACTGACGCTGGCAAAGTTGGATCTCCCAGTACGGCAGCTTCGACGGGAATCTTGTCGTAATCGTCATCGAGCCAGTGGAAAATCTGCTGCAGCGTTCTGATCTGCTCCGGAGGGTACGTCTGGAGCTTGGTTCGCAATGCCGATTCTTCCCTGAGCGGCACAGGTTCGAGTGGCCCTTCCTCGAGGCCATGCAGAACGCCGCACGCACGGTAAACGTCGATGCTGCTGATGGCGACGACGTGGCCCGCCACGCCACGAAAAACCTGCATCAGCGTCCGGGCC
The DNA here is from genome assembly GCA_014379205.1 of Gemmatimonadaceae bacterium. GTDB lineage: Bacteria > Gemmatimonadota > Gemmatimonadetes > Gemmatimonadales > Gemmatimonadaceae > JACMME01. The sequence goes on along the minus strand of JACMME010000096.1, from coordinate 3,629 downwards.
TGTCTCTCAGAGCTGAGGATCAGGTCGATTACCACGTCGGGAGCGAACGCCCGCAACGGCGGTGCAACCGATGCGAGGTCGTTGCGATCGCCGAGTATTTCCGTAGCTCCCGGAATGCGAGGCCGCTGACTCGATGCGCGCTGCAGAACGGCTACCTCGTGCCCCGGCTGCACAAGGCGTGGCATGAGAAAGCGGCCGATAAAACCGTTTCCGCCGATGACCAGAATTCGCAATCAGGTAACTCTCTCAGCGGTAAAACGCTGGCCCAGCTGATCAATGATGACTTCCCTGGCCGCACCACCATTCGGCGCAATGAAGGTGATCTCCGTGCCGGATTCCTGGGAAAAGAACTGAAGTCTGCCGAGAGGGAGCATGGGCCGCGGGCCGCCCGCTCGATCCAATGAAAAAGAGATGCTGGCCGTCGGTCGTCACCGAGACGTCGATGATTCGCTCTCCCAGGCGAATACGATACTTGCCCGCGAGAGCAGCAAAACCTGCCGGATCTACCCTGGCTACGAGCTTCTCCGGTCGGGAGCGCACCGGCCACTTGTACTCGCTGGCGACGCTTCTGGTGATCTCATTGATCAGCGCCTCGCTTTCGCCATTGGTCATGATCGCCACTCCCTGCCCTGTTTCTCCGAACAGGAGAAGCCGGCTCGTAAAGCCAACTGTGCTGCCTTCGTGTCCGAAGGTGGCGGAGTCGCCGCTTCCACCACTCAACGCAACACCCAGTCCCCACGATCCAATCTGCCGCGTGAGCATTTTGAGCGCAGTCCCTGGTTTGAGGATAGTCGCCGATGCTCCGCGTTTTACATTCAGCAACATCACTCCAAATTGCGCGAGATCACTTGGAGTCGACCACATCCCCGCTGCAGCGAGTTCCGGATGCGTTCGCCAGCGCCCAGGAACAGGAGCGTCCGCCGGCGAATGCGCCGTCGCGTGGCCTCTCAAGTCTGTCGTCTCCGGTAACACGAACGTGCTGCGCCTCATGCCGGCAGGTTCCAGGACAACGCGCTGCATGAAAGACGGGAAATCTGTCTTCGTCACTTCAACGAGTAGTTGCTGCACTATGGATGTGCCGCCGCCAGAATACCGCCACTCAGTTCCCGGTTTGATCTCCACGCGCACTGGCGGATTAGTCGCAGGCGGGAGACCGTCGAGTACCTGACGGAGACTTGGAACCGGCTCCCCTGGTTTGTAGCCCGGATAAAAGCTCGCGACACCAACTCCAGCGCCATGGCTCAGAAGCCGTCGTAATGTTACGGGACTGTCCGACGTCAGCGCGCTCTCAGGCACCTTCCAGGCAGCGAGGCGGTTATTGACGTTTTCGTCGAGTTTGAGAACGCCCTCGTCGACGAGCCTGAGCGCGGCCACGGACGTCACCATCTTGCCTATGGAACCCGCTTGAAACAGAGTCGTTGTGTCAACCGGCTCGCTTCGTCCAGCTTCCACTTTACCATAGGCGCGTGCCCAAACCACGCGCCCGCCGTCGATGACCGCGATGCTTACAGCCGGCACGCCGTATCGGCGCAGTCTATCAGCGAGAACAAAGGTTGTGTCGGCGCGACCACGGACGGCTATAGCGGGAAGCAGTCCCCGCTCGATGCGCCCGATGCGTTCCGCAATGTCCACCGCGGCGCCGACGGACGACTGAGCTTCGGAACGAACCGCGTCACTCGCGTCGCCGCGCGTGCCGCGCTGGCAAGCCACCAGGACAGGCGCGCTTAAAACAAAAGTGCCCGCAACCAGGCAACGGACAATCGCCGCCCTTCCGTATGGAGCGCTGTCTGACTGCTGATTCAACAGGGGCATCGTTGGAGAGTCCGTCGGACTGAACGCTTTGGCGGCATTGTCCAGATTTAGTGCGCTAATGGCCGCAACGTTATTGCCGAGAGTCAGTCCGGACGGATGGCTGACATGGGACTCATAGCGGTCGCGCGCCGTGCGGGTGCGTACGACGCCGCGAGCACTGTCACGCCGAGTAATACAACCGCTCCCATGTACGTGAACGGCTCGGCGGCAGTAACGCCGAAGAGAACGTGAGAAAGCGCTCGGGCGGCCAATACCGAACCTGCAAGACCCAGCAATAGCCCAGTGGCCGCAATAAATACTGCCTGTCCCAGAACGAGGCGCAGCACTCTGCGACGATCCGCTCCCAATGCCATTCTGATGCCGATCTCGCCGGCGCGCCGCGAAACGTAGTATGCCGTCACTCCATAAATTCCAGCCGCCGCAAGAGCGAATGCCACGAGCGCGAATACCGCGAACAGTCTGCCGTACAACCGCTGCGCCGCAATTGCGCCGCTCATTACGTCCGTCATTGACGTGAAGCTGTATGCGGGAAGCGTTGGATCGACCGAAGCCACGGCGGTTCGCAGAGCGGGAGAGAGTGAGGCAGCCCCTCCGGATTGCGAACGGATCGCGAACCACATGTCGTCCCACGGTTCCTGCACATGCGGGCGGTAGAACTGCGGCTCGGCTGCGTCTACCAGAGAGGTTTGCTTGATGTCCCTCGCGATGCCAACGACTGTCCACCACTCACTGCCCACATGAATGCGCTTGCCGAGTGCTTCTTCGTCAGGCCAGAAGCGCGAAGCGAATGTCTCGCTGACTATCGTGACTCTGGGTGCATCGCGTCCATCGGCCGTCGTGAAGTCCCGTCCCCTCAGCAGGGGAATGCGCATCACTCGAAGGTACTCCGGCGTGACGAGGTTTCCCGTAGCCATTGGCATGCTGCCTGGCTCTACTTCGCGTCCCTCGACCTGGAAGCCGAATCTCGAGCAACAACCCGCGATTGGTACGTGGGACACGGCCGCCACGTGGCTCACTCCTGGAATTGCGCGAGCTCGTTCGACGACCTCCGAGATGAACCGGGCTCGCTGCAGCGATGAATCGTAACGCGGCCCTCGTAATGATACGTGAAATGCGACGAGACCTTCGGGATCGTAACCTGGATTCACTTGTTGCAGGCGACTGAAGCTTTGCAGCGCGAGCGATGCGCCAACAAGCAGAACCAGTGAGAGGGCTACTTCCGCGGTGATAAGGCCGCGATACAATCTGCCGCGAGTAAGGTCTGTACCAGCGGCGCTACCTTGCCGTAGTGAGCTCGCGTGATTGCCGCGAGTAAGATTCGCGGCCGGCGCAAGACCAAACAGAATACCGGCAGCCGCCGATATCAGCAGCGTAAAACCGAGCACGCGCACGTCGATGGAAAAGATCATCCACGGTGGCAGACCACCAGCAATGGATCTCGCGATGATCGCGCTCCCGAAGACGGCGAGCCACACTCCGAGCGCGCCTCCGACGACGGCGAGGAGGACGCTCTCAGTAAGTAGCTGGCGCACGAGTCTGGAGCGGGACGCGCCAAGTGCGGCGCGCAAATTCACTTCGCGGGAGCGGGCGCTCGCGCGCGCCAACTGCAGGGATGCGACATTGGCGCAGGCGATAAGAAAAACCAGAGCGGCTGCGGCGCTTATGAGCAGGAAAGCGGGACGCGCTGCGCCGACGTAGCGGTCACGCAGCGGCGAAAGCGCCACCGAAACGGCGGCGTCATCTTCCGCATGCTCGCTTCCCACCGCTCGCGCCAGCACGGCCATTTCGCGTTGCGCCCGCTCCGCGGATATCCCGGT
>JACMME010000095.1 GCA_014379205.1 Gemmatimonadaceae bacterium | reverse complement strand
TACAAATGAAAAGGCGAGCGCCAAACCAAAGCCACTCGCGATCCCGCGTGGTGACGAAAACATTATCCATCCGAAGTGAGTGATTCGGCCGCTGTGACGAAGCCACAGACGGCGAGATTGGTCCGCGCAGGGTGTCTACGCTGCGGACCGCGAGCACCAAAAGGGCGCTCTATGCCTTCGGCGGAGGAGGCTCGGGAGCCGCTAAGCGGCTTAGTGGGTGTGAGACCTGAACGGAATGCGCGGTTTGAACTGCAATCGAAAACGGTGTCGAGGGGGCGCTTTCGCCAAGGGCGATCGTCGTAGCGCATGAAGTCATTGCGACACAGCATTGCAGCGCCGCCGACGTGCAGGGACTGGGCTGATCTGTCTGCTGGGCGGGCAATTCGTGATGGGAGTCGTCGTCGTGCGGAATTGCCGCCACGCCTGATCCGGAACTGCCGTCGCTGGAATGGTCGTTACAGGGTGCGTCAACTGCCCCTACCGTCAGGTAAAGCGCACAGATTCCGGTTACGATTCCTACAAGACGGCGCACGGTCGGCATTCTATCGGTAAAGATTCTCGACTGCAGTTAAGGTATTTTCTTCTTTCATTCTGCTTTTTTCACACCGGTTGTCACACACTCCTTCCCAGAGAACAATAATGCCTTCGCAGAGAAAAGTATTGCTGCTCGCCGTCGGAATCGCCTCGCTCGGCTCGATAGGGACGTTGGCGGCTCTCATTCCGGCTCAGGGACAACCCCCAGCGAGCACTTCCGCATGCCAACCCGCGGACTCGACTGCAGTCGTTAGTATTGCTCGCCGGTTTCACGAGATCCTTGCGACAGGCGATACCACCGGAATAAATGCGCTCCTGGCTCCCGACCTGAGAGTCCTCGAAGGGGGCACTGTCGAAAACCGACAAGAATATTTTTCCCATCACCTTGCCGCCGACATCGAGTTCGCCAAAGCTGTAAAGGAGGAACGAGCGCCGTTTTCATACAGATGTGAGGGAAATGTCGCCTGGTTGGTCTCGACATCGACTTCGACCGGCAAATTCAAAGGCCGCGACATCAACAGCGCAGGGGCCGAGTTGCTGATATTGAGTCGAACAGAGAAAGGTTGGCAGATCCGCGCGATACACTGGTCGTCGGCGAGACGCCAGCCGCGCTGAATCAAGCCCGCCAATCGTTGTTGCTTCGGTATCTGAGGAGCTCATAACTAAGACGGAGCCGGCGGCGCAGCCCTCACTATCCCTCCCAGCGCGGCGACTAGTGTGAGCTCGTCGTCGGGGATCCATTCAACGACCCAGCGCACGGTCCTCTGGAACCACTCACGGTCAACCGAGCCACGTTCCAGCGCGTTCGCCCGTTGGGCTCTCAGCTCCTCTTCGAGCTTCTCCAGCTGGGCAAGCGCCAAGCTGCCGTCGGAAGTCTTCATTCCGGAGGCAATGGAGCGCTCAACCTGCTTAAGTGCTGTATTGAAAGCGCTTTCCAAGTCAGCCGGCTTTGCCAAACGAACCTCCTGATACCCGTTTGTGGAAACGATTGTGTAAGTAAGTGACTACTTGCATTCTGGAGTGGGTTCTT
>JACMME010000094.1 GCA_014379205.1 Gemmatimonadaceae bacterium | reverse complement strand
TGGCGAACTCACCCGGTGAGCGGCATCGAGTATGACGCGCACTCACCATGGTTTAGAATAGCGCACTTCGACGCGCGCGCGGGCGATATCAAGGATGTCTGGGAGCCCGCGCGCTTCGCGTGGTCTTATGATCTGGTGCGCGGTTACTTATTCACCGGCGATGATCGGTACGCCGAGTGCTTCTGGCAGGGCTTCGAGACGTTCCTGGATGGCTGTCCACCTTTCCACGGAGTTCAGTGGTCGTGCGGTCAGGAGACAGCGATTCGTGTCACGGCCTGGCTCTGGGCCGAAGCGGCGCTGCTCGGTACACCAGCGTCCTCACCGGCTCGGCTGGCTAGGCTACGGAATGCGCTCGCCTGGTCAGGGGAGCGGATCGCGGACGCGATTGGATATGCCATCTCGCAACGCAACAACCACGGTATATCGGAAGCCACTGGCCTCGTGGTGATCGGCGCTCGGTTTCGCGGCGCGCATCCGCGCGCAGACCGTTGGCTGCGGAGCGGCAAACGTTGGCTCGAGATGCTCGTACGCGATCAGTTCGCGAGCGATGGGTGGTACATCCAGCATTCCTTCAACTACCTTCGAGTAGCGCTCGATCAACTCGTGCTCGCGCAGCGATCCCTCAATGCGCATGGGGAGAGCTTATCACAGACCGCGATCGAACGGCTGCATTCCGCCATCCAGCTGCTGTGCCGCGTTACCAATCCATTGACCGGCGCTCCCCCGCTGCACGGCGCGAATGACGGAGCTTACGTGCTTCCGCTATCGACGCGTCCGTATCGCAATTTCCTGCCTTCACTAACGGCGGCCGCTGCGACTTTCGGGGTACCGATGCCGAACGAGCTTTCCCTCGACGGAGAGACTCTGGCGTGGCTCGACTGTGAGTCACCAGAGCGCAGAGCGGACAGGCAGCTTCCCGATCTTCAAGTCGGGTCTTCAGGATGGTTCAACGCCGTGACACCGGGCACGCGCGTCTTCGGCCGCGCCGGCGAGTACCGGTCGCGTCCCGGCCACATCGATCCGCTGCATCTCGATATCTCGGTGGCAGGACGACAAGTGGCTACCGATGCGGGAACCTTCCGGTATGCCGCTCCACCACCCTGGGCGAACGGGCTGGCAGACATCGGCGTACATAATACGCTTACCATTTCGGGACGTCCGCCAGCTCGGCGGGGTCCAAGGTTTCTTTGGCTCACGTGGCCTTCGGCTCGAATCGTAGAGGCGACAGTAATCCGCGATGAGCTGATTCGCGTGGTCATGGTAAACGCGTCATGGTCAGGCGATGGCATTCTGCACAGGAGAACGTGCGAGATTCACCGGGTCGGCGTAACGGTGATTGATGAGGTAAGCGGACCCGTGGATGAATCGATTTCGGTCTCTCTGCAGTGGCTCATCGATGGTTCCGCAACGGAGCTGATCATCGGCGCCAGCGCCCCGGTGACGACCGTGGAGACACGTGGTGAGGAGCATTCGGTTGACGGGTGGATCTCCGAGGGATACGGTGACAAGCGGCGGGGGACGTCGGTGCGCGTCAGCGGTAATCTGGAAGGCGGGCGGCTTCGCATCGTCACGGTTTTTGGCGAGCAACGCACGGCCGATCGTCTTCAGGCGATGCTCGACGATAGTTCCATACAGGCGGCCGCATGCTCCACATGATGGGCAACGGCGGCCATGCGGCCGTGGTGGCGGACATCGCTAGACGTGCGGGGATCCTCGAAGTGAAGGTATGGAGCGATGTAGCATCCGATCCCGAAAGATTCCCGAGGGGCACACAGTTCGGCGTGCAACGTGAGCTCGATCCCGCACTACCCGTGCTTCTCGCCTTCGGTGACCTAGCGGCGCGCCGCACTGCTCGCGCGAGATATCCCACGAAACCAATACCAGTTATCGATCCAAGCGCGGTCGTTGGACACGGTGTTCTCATTGGGGAAGGTACGGTCATCATGCCGATGTGCGTGGTAAACGCAAACGCGCGCATTGGAGCTGACGCAATCCTCAACACCGGAGTGATCGTGGAACACGACTGCCTGATAGGGCGCAATACGCACCTGTCTCCGGGCGTCCGGCTCGCGGGTGCGGCGATCGTTGGCGACGACGCGCATCTTGGCGCAGGCGCTATCGTGCTGCCGGGCGTGGCAATTGGAGACGGCGCCGTTGTGGGCGCCGGCGCCGTGGTTATTCGAAATGTTCCGGCCCGCACAACCGTCGCTGGTGTACCCGCAAAGCCACTTGAACGATGACGAGAAGAAGGCTGTATCTCTCCGTGCCGCATATGAGCGGTCTCGAGGACGACTACGTTGCTGAAGCGTTTAGCTCGAATTGGTTATCGACCGTAGGTCCGAACCTCGACGGATTCGAGCGCGAGATGTCCGAGCGGCTCGGCCACGGCGTGCATGCCCTCGCGGTCTCTAGCGGAACCGCGGCGCTACATCTGGTTCTGCGATCGCTCGGTGTCTCTGCCGGTGACCGCGTGGCGGTGTCGACACTGACGTTCGCCGGCTCAGTGTATCCGATTCTCTATCTCGGAGCGGTGCCCGTTTTTATCGACAGCGATAAGGCCTCGGCGAACATCGATCCGGCGCTCGTTGCCGAGTACTTTCGTGACGCTGCCAAGCGAAATGCTCTCCCACGAGCATTGATCGCCGTGCACCTGTACGGCCAGCATGCCGACATCGACGCCGTCGCCGCACTGTGCGAGGATTACGGCGTAGCGCTCGTGGAAGACGCCGCAGAGTCGCTGGGTGCGACTTACAAGGGACGCGAAACGGCGACCACTGCACAGATGTCCATCCTGAGCTTCAACGGCAACAAGATGATCACCACGACGGGCGGCGGCATGGTGATCGCGAAGGATGCGGAATTGATCGCCCGGATGCGCAAGTGGGCCAATCAGTCGCGCGAGCCCTCTGTGGAGTATCTGCACAACGAGGTAGGCTACAATTACCGCTTGAGCAACGTGCTCGCAGGAATTGGGCGCGGTCAGCTGCGAGTGCTGGATGACCGGGTGACCGCACGGCGCGCCGTTGCCACGCGGTATGCGGAGGCATTGGCTGACATACCAGGGGTCCGGCTCCAGGACGAAGCACCTTGGGGGACGCACTCCCGCTGGTTGAGCGTCCTGATGCTGGACCCCTCGGAGCTGGCCGTCGGCCCGCGCGAGCTGATCCGCGATCTGGAGCGCGACAACATCGAGAGTCGCCCAGTCTGGCGTCCCATGCATACCCAACCACTCTTTTCAGATGCGCAGAGCGTTGGTGGATCCGTCGCGGAACGGTTCTACGAGTGCGGGCTGTGCCTGCCATCGTCCTCGAGCCTTACCGAGGACGACCAGACGCGGGTCATCGGAATCCTTCGGACTTCGTTCATGACGTTGGCAGTGCCTCGGTGAATTGCATTTCACGGACTTACTTCTCGTCATAACCAGTAAATGCTGGCATCGTTGCGTCTCCTTCGGCGCTAATGCCGTGAGACGCGAAAACGGAGCGGAGAGTCTTCCACAACACCGCGATGTCGAGACCTGGCGAGCACCGCTGGACATACTCCACATCAAGCTCGAACTTCTCCGTCCAGCTCAGCGCGTTCCTACCCGATACCTGCGCGAGCCCGGTAATTCCGGGGCGAACAGCGTGCCGCCGCAGATGGCGCTCGGAGAAGAGTGGCAGATAGCGCATCAGCAAGGGACGAGGCCCCACGAGGCTCATGTCACCTTTTAGCACCGAAAAGAGCTCCGGCAGCTCGTCGAGCGAGGTGGCACGAAGCTTTCTTCCAAAGGGCGTAAGGCGCTCCGCATCGCTGAGTGGCGTTCCGTCCAGTCCCACCGCATCGGTCATCGAACGAAACTTGATCATCTCAAAGGGACGGCCAGCAAGTCCCGGACGCACCTGTCGAAAGAATACCTTCGCACCGAGCCGATGGCGCACCAGCAGCGCAACGATAGCAAGCGCTGGAAGCCAGATAGGCGCAGCGGCGCATACCAGAACGAGATCGAAGAGACGCTTACCAGGGTATCCAACCACAATGTGTGTCCAATCAGTGACGGTGAGTAAATCGAACTCAGTGTCGCCGCGCGTCAATCCCCGTACATGATCCAACTGCTCCAATCACTGGGCGATGGCACTACGCATCTCATCGATGCGCCTGTACCAGCCGCTTCAGCCCCGACGCTTGTCGTCGAAACGCGCGCAAGCGTCATCTCCGCGGGTACCGAGCGGATGCTGGTGGACTTCGGGAAGGCCAATCTGCTCGAGAAGGCGCGCAGGCAGCCCGAGAAGGTGCGGCAGGTCGTGGACAAAATCGGGACGGATGGGCTCCTACCGACGCTCAGCGCAGTGCGATCCAAGCTCGACTCCCTCATTCCGCTCGGATACTGCCATGCGGGTGTAGTGATGGAAAAGGGATCGCGCGTGGACGCGTTTACTGTGGGCGACCGTGTAGTTACCAACGGGCCGCACGCGGAATATGTCCGCGTCGTACATACCTTGGCGGCGAGAATCCCTGCTTCGGTACCATTCGAGTCGGCGGCGTTCACACCACTGGCGGCCATCGGGTTGCAGGGGCTTCGCCTCGCGAATCCGACTCTTGGCGAGACGGTGGTGGTTTATGGCCTTGGAGTAATTGGCCTGCTCACGGTGCAGCTTGCGCGTGCCGCTGGCTGCCGGGTGATCGGGATAGACCGGGACGCAAGTCGTGTCTCCTTCGCCGAGCAATGGGGAGCGAAAGGCGTACTAGCCTCGGAGGGAGTGGATGTGGCGGAGGCCGTATCTGGCGTCACGGGCGGTGATGGCGTTGACATAGTGCTGCTCACACTCGCGACGGAATCCAGCGATCCGATCCACGCCGCGGCTACGATGGCGCGAAAGCGCGGCCGAATCGTCCTCGTCGGCGTGGCTGGCCTGGCGCTTCGTCGCGACGATTTTTACAGGAAGGAGCTCTCCTTCCAGGTGTCCTGCAGCTACGGGCCGGGGAGGTATGATCCGACGCACGAAGAGAAGGGGGTGGATTATCCCGCAGCCTTCGTTCGCTGGACGGAAGGACGGAATTTCGAGGCGGTGCTCCAGCTCATGGCGGAAGGCGGGGTCGATCCAATGCCTCTCATCAGCCATCGCTTCGCAATTGCGGACGCGGCCCAAGCGTACGAGTTGGTCTCCGGACGCGAGCCGAGTCTGGGTATCGTCCTTACATATCCTCCGAAGGAGAATGGCCATCCCGCCAGGGCGCGAACCGTTGCTCTTCGCGCGGGGGAAAGGGCGCAGGGGCGGGGCGTAGTTGGATGGATTGGCGCGGGAAATTTTGCGTCTCGAATGCTGATTCCAGCCTTCGTGAAAGCAGGGGCGCACCTCGAGACGATTGCGTCCGCGGGGGGCGTTTCGGCGTCGACGGTAGGCGCAAAGGGTGGCTTTCGCCACGCTACAACCGACACGGCCGCTATGCTGACCGAGCCCGCGATAGACACGATCGTGATCACGACGCGCCACGATAGCCACGCAGACTGGGTTACCGCTGCTCTCGGCGCCGGAAAGCATGTATTTGTGGAGAAGCCGCTCGCGGTAACAATGCCTGATCTCGATCGCGTTCGAAGCTCGAGCGACGACGCTGCGCGCATTCTATGCGTCGGATTCAACAGGCGATTCGCGCCCATGGTGCTGGAGGCGAAACGCGCCATCGTCGCGCGCCGGGAACCGCTCGCAGTGAGCATTTTGGTGAACGCCGGTGAGATTCCCCAGGACCATTGGACTCAGGATCGAAACGTTGGCGGTGGACGCATTGTCGGCGAAGCTTGCCACTTCATCGATCTCGCTCGTTATCTGGTGGGTTCTTCGATCGCTTCCCTTGACGTGCGAACGGCCAGACGTGACGGACACCCACTGGAGGACATCGCGCTTCTTCAGATCGGCTTCGAAGATGGCTCGCTTGCCACGGTGCAATACCTCGCGAACGGAAGCCGGTCTTTTCCCAAGGAGCGCATCGAGCTGTTTTTCGAGCGGAAGACAATTCGCATCGACAACTACAGGAAGTTGTCGGCATGGGGAATTGGCGGGCTTGCGACACGCTGGCCAAGGGCGCAGGACAAGGGCCACGCGGCGCTTGCGGCAGCGTTCGTGAACGCCGTCCGAAGCGGCGGTAAAGCTCCAATTCCGCTTGCCGAGCTTCTCGAGGTAAGTGAGTGGTCCATTCGGGCTGCCGAGCTCGCCGTCAGTGGCGGAGGAACAGCATGAAGATCGTGCATGTGGTTGGAGCACGCCCGAACTTCATGAAGCTTGCACCAGTCGCGCGCGCGCTTTCAAAGCATGCAGGCGTTACGCAGCTCATAGTCCACACGGGGCAGCATTACGACGAAGCGATGTCGGAGTCGTTCTTCCGCGATCTGGAAATAGCGAAGCCGGACCTGAATCTCGAAGTTGGCTCGGCTTCACATGCAGTGCAGACAGCCCGCATCATGGAACGTTTCGAGCCTGTGGTCCTCCAGGAGAAGCCTGATTGGGTCGTGGTGTATGGTGATGTGAACTCGACAGCGGCGGCGGCGCTCGTGTGCTCGAAGCTTGGTGTGCGGCTATGTCACGTGGAAGCCGGCCTTCGAAGTGGAGACCGAAGCATGCCGGAAGAGATCAATCGCCTCGTCACCGACCGGCTGGCGGATCTCCTGCTGACACCGTCACCCGACGGCGGCGAGAATCTGCTGCGCGAGGGAGTCGAGCCTTCCAGAATTCAATTCGTGGGAAATGTCATGGTAGATAGTCTGTTGCACGGCCTGCCCGCGGCGCGCGCCTCGGGATTCCGCGAACGGCTGGGTGTGATGGAGGAGAGTTACGCGCTTGTCACGTTGCATCGCCCGTCGAACGTCGACATTCCAGAGCGTCTCAACCGAATCTGCCAGTCACTTGGTGAGATCGCGGAGCACATGCCGGTAATTTTTCCCATGCATCCGCGCACACGCTCGCGCCTGACGAACATGGATCGGTCATCGCTGGGGAAAGTGACGGTACTCGAGCCCACGCCGTATCACGGAACGCTCGATCTCACCGCCTCCGCTCGCGTAGTCATCACCGATTCCGGTGGTCTGCAGGAGGAGACAACCGCTCTAGGCGTCCCCTGTTTCACTTTGCGCGATAACACCGAACGGCCCATCACCGTCACGGAAGGGACGAATCAGCTCGTGCTGGATCTTTCGAAACTGACCGAGCTGGCGCTCACGAGCGGACGGACTGGCGCGTTATCCCGCCCGAAAGGTTGGGATGGTCGAGCAGGTGAGCGCGTGGCGGCGGCGCTAATGAATGGTACTGTGCAGTGAAGTGCTCAGCGCGGCGGTGAGCGTTGTGCGCAACGCATTACGCTTCGGGAGAGCAATGAAACAGGCGCCGCCGCACAAATTGTGCGGCGGCGCTTTGCATGGGCGCGCAGGGACTCGAACCCCGGACCTCTGCTGTGTGAAAGCAGCGCTCTAACCAGCTGAGCTACGCGCCCCGTACCGCGGTTTGGTGGGCCCTGCAGGGTTCGAACCTGCGACCGTCGGATTATGAGTCCGCTGCTCTAACCGGCTGAGCTAAGGGCCCCGAGAAGGACGAAACCTATTCCTGCCACATCTCTAAATCAAGCTGAAATAGGGCGCTGTTCCCTTTGCGAATCCCGGTTTTTGTCCGTCGAAACGTGCGAGGAATTATGACTCGGCAATTACGAAACTAGGCAGAAAATCTTTCCTGTCTGACTTCCTCCGCCAGACGTCCGAGATAACGATGGTATTCGGACGATGCGCCCGTTCCCGCGAGCGCCTCGAGTTGACTCAAGTCAATGAAGCCCCTGCGGAAAGCAACTTCCTCAGGGCATCCAATCTTCAAACCCTGCCGCTTCTCCAACGTCTTGACGAATTCACCGGCTTCGAGCAGCGACTCCTGCGTGCCGGCGTCGAGCCAAGCGGTCCCTCTGCCGAAAACTCGAACCTTCAGCTCGCCGCGCTCCATGTATTTGCGGTTGAGGTCCGTGATCTCGAGCTCCCCGCGCGATGAAGGTTGCAGGGCTTTGGCGAAATCAACCACCTGCCGGTCGTAGAAATACAATCCGGGTACGGCATAGCTCGACTTTGGCACGAGCGGCTTCTCTTCGAGACTTAGCACAGTGAGTTTGCTGTCGAACTCCACCACGCCATACCGTTCCGGGTCCGTAACGTAATAGGCAAATATCAGCGCTCCATGCTGCAATGAGGCCGCGTCATGCATCAGATCCGTAAGCCCGGTCGCGTAGAGGATGTTGTCACCCAGTGTGAGGCAAACCGGCTCATCCCGAATGAACTTCGACCCGATGATGAACGCTTCAGCAAGACCGCGTGGTTCTGCCTGTTGAGCGTACTGGATGTCGATTCCCCATTGACTGCCATCGCGGAGCAAGCGCTCGTAGAGGGGAATATCACGCGGGGTACTGATGACCAGGATGTCCCTGATTCCTCCGAGCATGAGAGACGTCAGAGGATAATAGATCATCGGTTTGTCGTACACGGGTAACAACTGCTTCGTCACGACTTGAGTGAGCGGGTATAGGCGAGTGCCGGATCCTCCCGCGAGGATTATTCCGCGCATCTATATGAGCTCACTTTTGACGTTCGAAGTCGAGGATTTCATTCTTGCGCGCTGCTCCCATGTCTCTATCCGTTTAGAGCTCTCTTCATAAGCGCTTGCAGCACTTGAAAACCACCATTCCTCATGCCGGCTGTACCACTCAATAGTCTCCTCGAGACCCAATTCAAATGATCTTGCCGGGCGCCATCCCAGCGCACGTTCTGCCTTGGCGAAATCAACGCTGTACCTCCTGTCGTGGCCTGGCCTGTCGGTCACGAACTGAATCAGATCGTCGTCCGATCCTGTTTTTCTTAACACCTGTTTGACTACATCCAGATTTTCCCGCTCCGCACCGCCGCCGAAATTGAACACCTCACCCGGAAGGCCTTTCTCCAGGGCCGCGAGCACGGCTCGGCAGTGATCCTCTACGTGGATCCAGTCCCGGCGTTGCCGGCCGTCACCGTAGACGGGTAGACGTCGCCCTCGCAAAGCTGAAGTGATCATGAGCGGAATCAACTTCTCGGGATGCTGGTATGGGCCGTAGTTGTTAGAGCACCGCGTCACTATTACATCCAGTCCGTGCGAGTGGTGAAATGCAAGCGCCATCTGGTCACCAGCCGCCTTGCTCGCGCTGTACGGAGATCTGGGAGCGATGCTGGTTTCCTCGGTAAACGGCGGTTCGGAGGGGCTGAGGCTGCCGTACACTTCGTCCGTGCTCATTTGGAGATACCGCAAACTTGCTGTTTCAAGCGCCGCCTCGAGAAGAATCAACGTGCCTTCAACGTTCGTCCGGAGAAATCGGGCGCTGTCGCTGAGCGACCGATCAACGTGCGATTCGGCGGCGCAGTTGATGACAGCACCGAAATTCTCTTCGCGGAATAGAGCGGCGATCAACTGACGATCAGCTATGTCGCCCCTGACAAAGCGATAGCGGGTCGAGCTCTCCAGGTCCTTGAGATTGTGGGGGTTGGCAGCATACGTGACGAGGTCGAGATTTACGACGCGCCATGCAGGACGCTCGGCCAGGAGGAGCCGGATAAGATTACTCCCGATGAAGCCAAGGCCGCCCGTAACGAGAACATTCACTTGCTCCTCACGATTAAATTGAGCGCTTCGCTACCGTCATCGCGCCTGCACACTAGCGCCGTAATTGAAAATTGTGGGAGGATGTTGCACCACAATCGGTAAGACCGGGACAGGAAACTTATGGCATCAGGATCTATACTCGCAAAAGAGGTCAGGCGGATCGTTCTCGAGCAGTCAAAGCGAGCCAATGTAGGCCACATTGGCTCGGCACTTTCCATCGCGGACATCGTCGCCGTGCTTTACGGCGGGGCGATGCGAATCGACTCTCCCCAGGAAAAGGATCGTGATCGCTTTATCTTGTCCAAAGGTCACGCAGCACTGTCGCTTTACGCCGCACTTCATTTGCGCGGGTGGCTTTCAAAGGGGGACTTGGACACTTTCTGCGGCAATGCGAGTTTCCTGGGGGTTCATCCGGAACATACACTTGCGGGAATTGATTTCTCCACTGGCTCACTCGGCCAGGGTCTGTCAATCGGCGCAGGTGTAGCCCTGGCATCCAAACTTCGGTCGTCGTCGCGGCGCACATTCGTTCTATTGAGCGATGCCGAATGCAATGAAGGGTCCTGCTGGGAGGCGATAACGTTCGCCGCCCACCATGCACTTTCGAATCTGGTGGCGATCGTGGACCTGAACGGGCAGCAGGCGTTTGGCGACACCCAGGACGTTCTATCGATGAGCCCAATGGCTGAACGTTGGCGCGCTTTCAAGTGGGACGTACATGAAGTGGATGGTCATGATGGAGAGGCGCTGCTCGAAGCTATCGAGTCGCTCGACATGAGCTCCGGCCCACCGCATGTGTTAATCGCGCGAACCACATTCGGCAAAGGAGTATCGTACATGGAACGGCAACTCAAGTGGCATTACTGGCCCATGTCCGACATTGAATATGACAACGCAAGGGCCGAAGTGGAGCGGGCGTAATTGAGAGCAACTTTCATCAAGGCGTTGGCGGAGATTGCCGAGCGTGACGAGCGCGTCATGCTGCTTACCGCCGATTTGGGTTACACTGTCCTGGAGGAATTCGCCGGCCGCTTTCCTTCGCGATTCTTCAATGTCGGTGTCGCTGAACAGAACATGTTGGGTGTTGCAACGGGATTGGCGGAGTCCGGGTTCATTCCCTTCGTGTACTCGATAGCTACTTTTGCCACGTTGCGCCCGTACGAGTTCATTCGAAATGGTCCGATACTGCATCAGCTACCTGTGCGCATCGTCGGCGTCGGAGGTGGGTTCGAATACGGTACGGCCGGTCCAACGCATCATGCAGTGGAGGACGTGGGAGTACTCCGTTTGCAGCCCGGGATCACTGTAATTGCTCCAGCGGACTACAACCAGGCTCGCACTGCTCTCGAGACGACCTGGGAGCTAGATGGTCCGGTTTACTATCGCCTCGGCAAGGATGAACAGAGGCTGGTACCCGGGCTCGACGGTGCCTTCTCGCTCGGCAGAGCGCAACTGGTAAGAGACGGAGACGCGCTTCTGATTGTCGTGATGGGAAGTGTGGCGCCCGAAGCCGTCGCTGCGGCGGAGGAGCTGTCGGTCGATGGAATTGAGTGTGCGGTGTTGGTCGTTGCCAGCGTGAGCCCCGTGCCGGAAGAAGATTTGATCGAACAGCTTTCGCGCTTCCGCACCGTTCTGACTGTTGAGGCGCATTTTGTTACCGGAGGTGTGGGTTCGTTGGTTGCAGAAGTCGCCGCGGACAATGGGCTCGGCTGCCGAGTTGTTCGAAATGGGGTAAAAGTCCCGCTGGGCGCTCCTGGTGGAAGCGAAGCGTATCTTCTGGACCATCACGGACTTTCGCGCGGTAAGCTGAGGGAGGCCGCCCGACTGGCGGTGCTCCAAACTGCCTCGATATGAAATCGGACGCTTCGCATCAAAAAATTTCCGCGGTCATAGCGTGCTACCGAGACGCTCCCGCCGTTCCAAGCATGTACGAGCGACTTTCCACGGTCTTCACCAAGCTCGGGGTCGACTACGAAATCATATTCGTAAATGACGCCAGCCCCGACGACGCTGGTATCATACTGTCCAATCTCGCCTCGGCCGATCACCGGGTGGTTGTGATCACTCATTCGCGAAACTTTGGTTCACAGAGCGCCTTCAGCAGCGGTATGCGCGTCGCAACCGGAGATGCAGTGGTTTTGCTGGATGGTGATTTGCAGGACCCGCCCGAGCTGATCGAACCGTTTGTGCTGGAATGGCGCAAAGGATTCGACGTGGTCTACGGAGTGAGGGTGAAGAGAGACGCAACCCGCTTTCTCAAGGTCGCATACAAGCTGTTCTACCGCGTCTTTCGAGCAACGTCTTACATCCCGATGCCACTCGACGCTGGTGATTTCTCGCTGATGGATCGACGGGTCGTTGAAGCGCTGAACAGTTTACCCGAGAACAATCGCCTGCTCCGTGGGCTGCGCGCCTGGGTGGGATTCAAGCAAACAGGGGTGCCGTACTTGCGGCCCGAGCGCCCGTTCGGCCGAACCACCAATTCGCTGCTCAAGAACCTGGGTTGGGCGCGGAAAGCAATCGTGTCGTTTTCCTACATACCACTCGAGCTCATCACCTGGCTGGCTCTCGCGACCGTTACCATCGCGATAGTTGGGATTGTCGTACAGGTGACGCTCAGGCTGCTGTACCCCCACCTCGCTCCCAGTGGCTCGACCACACTGATCGTTCTGATCTTGTTCATGGGAGGTATTCAGCTGCTTTGCTTGAGCATCATTGGCTCTTATCAGGCGCACATCTATGACGAAGTGAAGCGGCGCCCGCCCTACATTGTCGAAAGCATACTAAATGCTCCACCGCGCATGGGCCGTAGTCATGCGTCGAGTGAAGGCGACTCCGAATCAGCGGATCTGTGACTGGCGCGATTTTGGAGAGCGACCTGCAACTACGCCCCACCAGGTGTGCCATCTGCGGAATAGAGGGGGGAGCGACCGAGCTTTATCAAGCCAACTTCACGCTTAATGCGTTTACTCCAGAGGTGTTCTCGGCCCGCAGAATTCCCGATCGTGTTCATTATCGAATGGTGCGGTGCGACACCTGCTCACTCATACGTTCGGATCCGGTCGCGGATGCGCAAATGCTCGCTCAGCTGTACGCGCAGAGCAGTTTTGACTACGACTCCGAAGTCTCCAACCTCAAGCGCACTTACGGTCGGTATCTCTCCAGGGTCACACCACACCTTCAGTCGAGTAAACGATCGCTGCTGGAGATCGGATGCGGCAACGGCTTTTTTCTGGAAGAGGCCGTTTCACGAGGATACAAGGAGGTGTGGGGCGTAGAGCCAAGCGCCGCCGCCGTGAAATTGGCAAGGCCCGAGATTCGTGATCGGATCGTTTGCGATGTAATGCATGCCGGTCTTTTCGAGCCCGAGTTCTTCGATGTTATATGTCTTTTCCAGGTTTTCGATCACATTCCGGATCCGGTAGCACTGCTCGACAGCTGCCGAAGATTACTGAAACCGCATGGGCTGATGCTGTTTCTCAACCACAATGTCGACTCGCTCTCGTTCCGGCTATTGGGCAGCAGAAGTCCCATTGTCGATATTGAGCACACGTATCTGTACAGCCCCAGGACGCTCACCGATTTACTGGGTCGTCATGGCTTTACCGCGTGTGAAGACGGCACGGTCCTCAACAGTTATAGCCTCCGGTACCTGTCACAACTTCTTCCAGCTCCCAAACAGATTAAGGGAATGATTCTCGATGCTATGCGGCGATCCGCTTTGGGCCGTGTGAGCTTGTCGGTGCCGTTGGGCAATCTGTACCTCGTTGCGCGAAAAACCGGTCGGGTACGGCAGGTCGTGGAAGAATGAGCTCGCTCAATCCGAACGTTGAAGTTTTCAATCGCGATGTGGAGGCCAACGCGGGATATCTGTATACAACCAACACGCGGCTCAGCAGCCGAATGGCCACCGACCGCTCCACAGATGCCATACTCGAAACCGCGGTGTTCAAGGATCGTCTGGTGCTGGACATGGGCTGTGGAGATGGGTTTTACACGGTGCGGTTCTTCGATCGGGGCGCGCCTCGCGCGCTAGTTGGTGCTGATGCCGCAAATCAGGCTATCGCTGCGGCTGCTTCCAGGGCCGATGCCAGACCGGTGCGCTTCGTGGTAGCCGATGCTCACAGAATGCCGTTTCCGGACGATTCCTTTGATGTGGTTCTCGTTCAAAGCATACTGCACCACGACGACGATCCTGGCGCGATGATTCGCGAGGCATTCAGACTTGCACCGACCATCGTTATCCATGAGCCGAATGGCAACAACTTCGGCCTGAAGCTTATCGAGAAGCTCTCCCCCTACCACCGTGAGCACAATGAGAAGTCGTACAGCGCGCGACAGCTGAGCCAGTGGATTGAGAATGCTGGAGGATTCGTCTCTCTGAAGCGCTACGCCGGGTTCGTCCCGATGTTTTCCCCAGATTCGTTGGCGAAGGTAATGAAGGTCCTTGAGCCGGTTGTCGAGCGTCTTCCAGTCGTAAATGCGCTGGCCTGCGCGGTCTGCGTGCTTGTCGCGACACGCCAGACGTGAAGCGCGTAGTCGTTACGGGCGCGACGGGGTTTGTTGGGGCGAATTTGGCCAAACGTCTTCTGGCTGATCAGCATGAAGTGCATGTATTGGTCAGGCCTGGCCGGACACAATGGCGACTGGATCCCATCAAGGATCGATTGCACATGCATTCCGCCGATCTATGCAGCGGGGCTGACCTGACTCGCCAACTCAAGGAGATCTCGCCACACTGGATTTTTCATCTCGCGGTATACGGTGCGTATTCAGATCAGCGCGACCGAGCCGAGATGGTGCAGACCAACTATGTTGGCACTTGCAATCTGATAAGCGCGGCGCTGGACGCGGGCTTCGAGTCTTTCGTCAATACGGGATCCTCCTCCGAGTACGGGCTCAAGGATCATCCCGCGTCGGAGCGCGAGTGGCTCGATCCGAACAGCTACTACGCCGCTACAAAAGCAGGTGCCACGCTGTTCTGCCGCTATACGGCGAAGGAAACCGGCATGCGGATACCCACTCTCCGGCTGTATTCCGTATACGGGCCCCTTGAAGCAGCGGGAAGACTAATGCCGACTCTAATACGGCACGCGATGCTCGGCATGCTGCCACCGCTGGTTCACCCGGACATCGCACGTGACTTCATATATGTGGACGATGTCACCGACGCCTACATTCGGGCCGCCAGTATGCCGCTCCCGGAACCAGGCGTAGTGTATAATGTGGGCTCAGGACGCCAGACAACAATTCGGGAGCTGGTTGAGATCACAAGAAGCGTTTTTGATGTCAGCTCACCTCCCGACTGGGGAACCATGAAAGCCAGACAGTGGGACACCACGGCGTGGGTGGGTGATATCCAGGCAATTGGCGCGGATCTGGCCTGGTCGCCGCATACGGACCTGGCTTGCGGGCTGCGAAAGATGAGGGACTGGTTCCTGGCCGAGCCAGACCTGTCCACGCTTTATCCGATTGATCCTCCTGCACATTCACACTCTGCGCGCTGAATTCTGCTCGAAATAGGGACAACCATGCGGGATGCACCTTTTTCCGGCGCGTATAATCGCGTGGCGAGCAACCCGCGCGGTTTCGTACTGGCAATAGTAGGCATTGCCTCCGCTCTTCTGGTATTGCTGGCCACCTCGAAGTACGGAATTGCATACCATAGCGACTCTGCCAGGTACGTGTCGGTAAGTAAGAACCTGTTGGCGGGAAACGGATTCATGGAGTATAC
Organism: Gemmatimonadaceae bacterium; assembly: GCA_014379205.1. GTDB lineage: Bacteria > Gemmatimonadota > Gemmatimonadetes > Gemmatimonadales > Gemmatimonadaceae > JACMME01. The sequence continues at coordinate 20,526 of JACMME010000094.1, read as the reverse complement.
CGGCGAGTGGTACGTCGCGGGCGGGCCTCTCTACCCTGCGATTCTTGCCGCCGGTAGCGTCTTCAAAATGGCGCCACTTACCACCGCAAGGTTTCTTCACGCGGGACTCTTCGCCGCCACGATCATGATTGGGGGCGCCTGGCTTTCCCGATTCCGTCCGCTTCCCGCGCTCTGGCTGCTGGGCTTGGTTCTAATGATTACATCAGCCGAGTTGATGGATCTGGCGACTACCGCGCTGACAGACATGTTGTTTGCCGCGTGTATAGTGTACTCGCTATCGCGCCTGGACTCATTTCTCCGCGATTCGAGTACCCGGTCGTTGCTCCTGGCGTCCACCGCCGCCTCATTAGCATGTCTGACTCGCTATATAGGTATCGCTGTATTGGTCACGGGGGTTGCACTGCTTCTGGTGGGACGCGCATCGAAGAGCTGGCGTCTTCGGATCAAGGAGGCCGGCATCTTCGCGACGATAGCGTCGCTTCCAACGGCCGTCTGGGTGTTTCGGAATTATCTGTTGTCCTCAACAACGACCGGGCAGAGATTCCCGCCGTTTCACACATTCGCCGATTTCGCATCCTCAGCTATTGATGTGGTTGGTCTTTGGTTCCTGCCAGCCTGGATACCTCGCTCCGGTCGGTTGCTGCTGGGAGCGGTAATACTTCTGTCCTTGTGTTTCGGCCTCGTGCTAGCCGCACGCAACGTAATGATGAAACGCCGGACGCAGGGGGATTCTTCCCCCGAGAGCATCGCTATTCTTGTCGCCGCATCGTTCGCGGTTTTGTACCTCGGCCTTCTTGTGGTGTTGGGAAGCAGAAGCTTTTTCTCCTCCACCGCTGCTCGCTACACAGCGCCTGCGTTCATCCCAGTGGTAGTTGCTCTTGTAGGGATGATGCGGAGCCTCTTCGCCATCAAATCGCAGCGCCGCACTCGGTGGTGGCCGGCGGCCGGTTACATTGCCGCCGCTGTCATGGTTGTCTGGCCAACGCGTTTTCTTGCAGGGCGCGTCGCTTATGCTGTGAGGGAAGGCGCCGGAGGCTACGCTTCAACAAAATGGCAAACCTCAGAGGTTCTCCGCCACCTGCGAGCCCAATCTCCGCGTGGTGTAGTATTCGCGAACGAACCCAACGCGATCTATTTCCTGGGCGGCGTAGCCTCGCCGCGCTGGATTCCGCCGCATAACACGCCGGAATCACCAATAAGCAGCGATGAAGCGCTCGAGCAACTGCGTGATTCTGTCAGGAAGTTGCACGCTGAGGTGATTGTTCGTTTTTCCGCGCTCGGGCCTAGCCTAGCAAGCTACAGTTACAGCGCTGCCGATCTTCTGTCGGCACTTCAATTAGAACGTCTCGCGGTCCTGCAAGATGGCGAGATTTACCGGGTTAGACAGTCAGAGCTCATCCAACCGGAAAAATAAGCCACTACAACGCAGCTTACTTCTGCTCTGTGCGCTCGGCAAAATCGTCGTATGCAGCAAGCACTTCAACTGCACTGACAGTCGCGGCGCCGAGCTTACCGACTTCTACTCCCGCGGCGAAGTTGGCGATCGCCGCGGCCTGTGCAGGCGTCGCACCGGCGGCAAGCATAGCCGCCAGATAAGCGGTAACAGTGTCGCCCGCACCAACTACGTCGTACACCTCCCGCGCAGTAGTCGGTATGCGCTGCACCGACCCGCTCCGCGCGACGAGCACCATGCCGCGTTCACCCAATGTCAACAGAAGGTGCTCGACGCCCAGTCGCTCTAGTGCGGCCGGCAGGGCCTCTGGATGGTCCAGATCCACCGCCGCGCCAAGAGCCGCTTCCAGCTCGCGCCGGTTTGGCTTGAACACGGTTGTGCCCTTGAATGCGAAGAAGTTGCGGTACTTTGGATCGACCACTATCGGAATGTTTTTGGACTTGGCCAGAGCGATAGCGCGCTGAATCACCGCCGGTGCCAACATTCCCTTGTTGTAATCCTCCAGAATCAGCGCGTCGGCAGTCGATATGACATTCTCAACAGCCTCGAGCACGCGTTCCAACTCTTCCTTCGCGATTTCGGAATCCTCTTCCTCATCGAAGCGAACCACCTGCTGCAAACGCGCCAGGACACGTGTTTTCGTAGTTGTGGGACGGTTGATTTCCACCAGTGCGGTTCCGTCGCCGGCGATGGAATTGAGCATCTCGCGCAACAGGCGACCGTTCTCGTCGCGACCGATCGTCGCCAGTAGTGAGGGGTGAGCACCCAACGCCGCGACGTTCTGCGCGACGTTTGCCGCGCCGCCTATGGCCACGCGGCGCTCGCGGATGCGAACAACAGGAACGGGAGCTTCGGGAGAGATTCTCTCCACCTCTCCGAGCAGGTAAATGTCGACCATGGCGTCTCCGATAACGGCGATTCGGCGCTCGGCCGCCGCCGCGAGGAGACTTGCCATATCGCTGCGAGATAGTGAGTTTGGCATCGGCGAGGGAAGCTATCCGAGCCGCGCAGGGGGGTCAACGAGTGCTCGGCACGTGGTTTGCCCGCTTGCAGTGAGTAACACGGATTCTCATTTCCCCACAGCTCGCCACGATTGACACCGTTTCTAAAGCGGCTTAACGCTGCGGCAAAAGGGAAGGTGCTCGCAATTCAGGACTACTTTACGTTAGCCTGGAAAGCGCTGCGCTTTACTTTTTCCCGACCGTTCTATGGCAGCGATCTTGTGCAGCAGATGGATGTCATCGGCGTCCAGTCACTCGGCATCGTACTTCTCACCGGGTTTTTCACCGGCATGGTGCTCGCGCTCCAATCGTCCGTGCAGCTGAAAACCTTCGGCGCCACCATCTACATCGGCCGACTTGTCGCGGGTTCGATGATTCGCGAGCTCGGGCCCGTTCTCGCTGGGCTCATGGTGGCAGGCCGAGTTGGCTCTGGAATCGCAGCACAGCTTGGTTCCATGAAGGTGACCGAGCAGATCGATGCGCTCAACACGCTCGGCACCGATCCGATAAAGAAGCTTGTAACTCCGCGGGTTCTCGCGGCGCTGCTGATGTTGCCGATGCTCACCATTATTAACGATTTCGTAGGCATCCTCGGCGGCAGTATCATCGCCAATATTTATCTGGGCCTCCCGTCGTCACTGTATTGGCGCACCGTTTGGGAGCAGATCGCTTCGGGCGGTTTCACGATGCGGTACATCCCCAACGATTTCATCCAGGGATTGACGAAGCCCTTCGTCTTCGGCGGGCTCATTGCCGTCACCGGCTGCTATTTCGGCCTCTCGACGACGGGCGGTACCGAAGGCGTTGGCATCAGCACGACACGCACGGTGGTGACGTCGAGCATTCTCATTCTCGTCGTTGACTACTTCATGACTCAGGTCCTTCTGGCTTTCTTTTCATGATCGACGACGAGACCAAAGACGGTGTGCCGGCGCCATTACAAGAAGGGTCCAAGCGGCGTCCCAAGAGGCGCTACGACGATGCGCGGCGTAGTGAAGAGGTTGCCTCCGTTCGCCGAGCCATTCGGTATGAGCTGGATCCGGAAGACGATGATGATGCCGAGCCAGTACGCGAGCCAGTTATCGAACTGGACAACATCTCACTCGCGTTTGACGAGCCGATCCTGAAGGAGGTCTCCTTCGTAGCCCGCGAGGGCGAAACAATAGTGGTGGTTGGTGAGTCGGGAACTGGGAAGTCGACGATTCTGAAACTGATTCTCCGTCTCCTTGTTCCCGATCAGGGACGAGTATCCATCGACGGCGAGGACATCTCGCACCTCAGCTTCGAGGAGGCGCTCAAGGTGCGGCAGAAGATGGGCATGGTCTTTCAGGGCGCCGCCCTCTTTGATTCAATGACGGTATTTGAGAACATCGCCTACCCGGTGCGCGAGCATACCAATCTTGGAGAGGACGAAGTTGAAGCCCGCGTTCGCGAGAAGCTGGAGTTCGTGGACCTGGAACCCGACAAGGTCATGCAGCAGTTCCCATCGGAGCTCTCGGGAGGCATGAGGAAGCGCGTCGGCGTCGCCCGTGGAATGGCAAACAATCCTGAAATCATGTTGTACGACGAGCCCACTTCCGGGCTCGACCCGCTCACCACGGGTACGATCACCCGGCTTATCATGAAGCTTCAGCGCGAGCTGGGCGTAACGTCCGTAGTGGTATCGCACGACATTCGATCTGCGTTCCGCATGGCGACCAAAGTGGCCCTGCTATCCGAGCGACACATTGCGTTTTTCGGCACGCCGGAAGAGATGACCGGCAGCGACAATACCTATATCCGGGATTTTCTCGGTGGGACCTAGTGTGGTGTATGGCGGATAGCATGCGGCAGAGAGCGGATAGCACCAGCCATCAGCCATCTGCTACCGGCTATCAGCCATCCGCCCTCATACGAAGTGAGGCTCGACTATGAAACGTGCTACGTTCATCACGTGGGATCAGCTCAAGGTTGGCGCTTTGATTGTTATCGCGCTTGGCGTTCTCACCGTCGCGATCTTCCAGCTTGGCGAGGCGGCCAATCTTTTCGAAAAGCGCTATGAGCTCGTGACCTTCCTGCCAAATGCCAATGGGCTGGGGGAGGGTGGCTCAGTCACGGTCGCGGGGCAGCTCTCCGGTATTGTGAAGAAGATCGAGTTCATGCCGGTTGACGCCGACACGACGCAAAATCTCAAAATTACCATAGAGATCAACCAGTCGCTGCAACAGCATGTTCGGGAAGATTCCCGCGCGAAGGTGCGCACCATGGGTCTCCTCGGCGACAAGACACTCGACATTTCCCCCGGCACGCCACAATTCGCCATGCTCGGGGAGCGTGATACGCTAATGGTTGCGCCCTCCCTCGATTACGAGCAGGTGATTGCTCAAGCATCAGGGGCGGTAGGAGACGTCGTGCAGCTTAGCGCTGATCTCCGGCAGATTACCGGCGGCCTCGTTCGTGGCGATGGTACGATGGGCCAACTCCTGACGAATCGATCGCTATACGACGAGCTTGACGGCACACTGGTGCAGTTTCAGACGCTGCTTCGCCGCTTCGAGAGACCCAACGGCACATTTGGGCGCCTGATCGATGATCCTGAACTTTACAACAAGATGACCACGGTCATTGGGTCAATGGACTCGCTTCTCAAATCCGTGAACTCGAGTCAGGGAACTGTGGGAATGTTGCTGGCTGATACGACTCTCTACAAAAGACTGGTGGGCATCACTTCTGGGGCCGATAGCCTTCTGAAAACCCTTACTACGGGGAAGGGCCTGGCTGCGCGCATGCTCAACGATCAGGAGATGTACGACAAGCTGCTGAAGACGGTCAGCGATCTTGGCGCGATCCTGGAGGATGTCCGGCGCAATCCGTCGAAGTACACGAAGGGAATGATAAAGGTGTTCTAAACGGAGGGGTTGGGAGCAGGAACAAGGGGATGGACGGTAAATCGGGAAACCATGTGAGTGCTCGCAGTAGCACACTCACGGCTCAGCACTCCTCATTCCCTGTTTATGCTGTTCTCGGTTTATCCCTCCTCGGAATCTCCTTCGCAGCACCGCTCGTCAGGCTTTCGGCCGCGCATCCTGTCTCCATTGCCGCCTGGCGTCTTGCCTTTTCGCTTTTGCTCGTCAGCGTGCCTCTCATCGCTACGCGCGGCTGGCGACAGTGGAGGCTGCTCGGTGCGCGAGAGATCGCGCTAGCCTGTGGCGCCGGTGTGTTGCTTGCCCTCCACTTCTGGTCGTGGAACACATCGGTCGGCATGACCAGTGTCGCCACAGCTGTCGTTCTGGTCAACCTGCAGCCCGTGATTCTGGGTGTGTTTTCGGCAGCATGGCTCAAGGAAGCGCCAAGCAATCGGCAGTGGGCCGGGATTGGGCTTGCGATGATTGGTGCGCTTGTGGTTGTGTCTCCGGATTTCGGCGGTCACATGGGGCTGGATAACCGCGCGTTAATAGGCGACCTCCTGGCATTTGTTGGAGCCGTAACAGCGGCGTTCTACTACCTTTCGGGCCGTCGCCTCAGGCAAACGATCGATCTCTGGCCCTATGTCGCTCTCGTTTATGGCGCGTGCCTGGTGACGCTCCTGCTGATTGCTGGTGTCTTGCGCGTGCCGCTAACACCACAGCCGCCCAGGGAGATCGCTATTTTCGTGGCCCTCGCAATCGGACCCATGATGCTTGGGCATACCGGCATGAACTGGGCGCTCAAATACCTTCCGGCATACGTTGTGAATCTCACAACCCTTGGAGAGCCCATCGGCGCGACCGTTCTGGCCGCTGTATTGCCGGGTATTCGCGAAGTACCGCCAACAATTACGGTCGTTGGTGGCTTGATCGTTCTCTCCGGTATAGCTGTCGCGCTACCGCGAGGGCGCGGTGGAAGCGGTGAAACGGGGACCTGAAATCAGCGATATGTTGGATGCATCTATCGATGAAGACTGTTGATCTGGACGTAATTGCCGTGCGGGGCGACACCGTTGAATCGCGGCACCGTGTCCACGCCGCCGTGGTTGACCATTCGGCAACGATGCGAGCGTCGGCAGGCGATCCGAACATTGTCACCTTTTGGCGATCATGTGCTAAGCCCTTCCAGCTAATGCCGTGGATCGCGAGCGGAGGCTCAGACGCTCTCGGGTGGAGTCACGATGAGCTTGCGCTGGCTTGTGCGTCTCACGGGGGGGAGCCGGAGCACATTGCGATAGCAAGGAAGATGCTGGCTGATGCGGACCTCGACGAAGGGGATCTTGCTTGCGGTGTTCACGAGCCGCTGTCGCGACGCGGTGTACGCATGGCGGAAAAATCCGGAGCGGCCCTCAGCCGGTTGCATAACAACTGCTCAGGCAAGCACGCTGCAATGCTGGCATTCGCTCGGCACAGCAAGTGGTCGCTGCTAGGTTACGAAAAACGCGGCCATCCAGTCCAGCGCGCGGCGCTCGAATCGGTTGCCGAGTGGACGGGTGTGGATCCGGAACGGATACCACAGGGTGTTGACGGCTGCGCGGTAGTCACCTTCGCACTACCGCTCGACGCCATGGCGCTCGCCTTCGCGCGTTTGGGGCACTCCTCCAGGAACGGAGATGAGATTCCCACCCGCATCGTCGCAGCGATGCAGGCTCGCCCGTTTCTTGTGGGAGGAACTGACAGGTTCGACTCGGTGCTTATGGAGGAAAGCAGGGGATCAATAATAGCCAAGGTCGGCGCGGAGGGCGTACACTGCGTGTCAATCCCCGATGAATCAATCGGTCTTGCCGTCAAAGCGGAGGATGGAGCTACTCGCGCCCAGCATGCTGCCGTGCTTCGTCTGCTGCAGCATCTCGGCCATTTACCGAACGAACTTGGGTCCAAACTCGCCGCATTCCTTCGCGCACCGGTGCTCAACACGCGAGGTGAGGAAGTCGGCACCGTTGCGCCGGCAAAATGAACATTGCCCGGATCCTTACGGCTTGGTGCGTTACGTCTCGGTGTTCGGTGCTCGGTGTTCGGTGCACGGTTGGTACGGCGCGGTGCTCGGGGCCCGGCTGAGAACCCCGGTGGGCGGGGCGCGGTTATCAACGTCGCTGTATTGGGTGGGCACGCCCCTCCAGTCGTTCTTCTGGTTCACAGTCTAGTTTTAATCCGTTCCCGTGTCTTTTCACTCGACCATTTGTCCGCGCTCAAACGATGCGAGAAGCAGTAGTCCGATGACAAAGGGAAACGGAAGCGCACCCACCTTGGTCGCGCTAGACGAGCCAACCCGGGAGCTGATTCGCCTGGCCGCCTGGATCGCTGTTGGAACCGAGGCACAGTTACGCTCTTCCGTAAAGCGTGCGGCGGAAACTCGTGTAGAACCGATGTGGGTCGAGGAGATCCTTCTTCAATCGTACCTTTTCGCGGGATTTCCCCGCGCGCTCAATGCTGCTCGTGAATGGCGAAAGGCATCTGGATTGCCTGCGCCTGCCACAAATGGGGATCTCTCGATTACCCCTGATGAGCTGCGCGCCCGTGGTGAGGAGACGTGCGCCGAGGTGTACGGCCCGCTGTACGCACGCCTGCGCGTGAACATACGTGCGTTGCACCCGGTACTCGATTCCTGGATGGTCGTAGAGGGATACGGCAAGGTGTTGTCGCGACCGGCGCTGGATCTGCAGAGAAGGGAGCTCTGCATAGTTGCAGTCTGTGCGGTTTCGGGACAGGAGCGCCAGTTGCATTCGCATTTGCTGGGTGCCCTGAACGTTGGTGCTTCACCGGAAGCGATTGACGCGACCCTGGATGTCATTGAGGCAATGTGCCCGGCCGACGGCATGGCGCGAATCAGAAAACTCTGGAAGCGCGTTCAGAAGAAATAAGGGGCTGATGGCAGATAGCTGATGGCGGATGGCTGCTCGCGAGTATGAGCCGTCAGCGAGCCATCTGCCATCGGCTATCTGCCAAGAGCCACGGCATACGGGTTTCCCGATATGAGGTTTGCAATTTGACGATGTTCGTTGATCGCGCGGTAATCCGCGTAGAAGCTGGAACGGGCGGATCGGGTTGCATGTCCTTCAGGCGTGAACACCGCGTCCCGATGGGGGGACCGGATGGCGGCGAAGGTGGCCGTGGAGGCGACATAATCGTCCGCGGAGACGCAAATCTCGCAACCCTGCTCGACTACACCTACCGTGATATGTGGGTGGCCGAGCGCGGCGAGCATGGAATGGGAGCCAACAAGACCGGACGATCGGGGGATGATGTCATTCTTCCTGTACCGCCCGGCACACTGGTGCGTGACGAGAATACGGGCGAGCTGATCGCGGATGTTCTTGAAGGCGGAGATGAGATCGTGATTGCGCGGGGTGGGAGGGGAGGCAAGGGAAACTCCTTTTTCGCGACCGCCACGCACCAGGCCCCGCGCGAGTGGCAACCAGGTGAAGAGGGGGAGGTCAAGCGTCTCGTCCTCGAGCTCAAGCTGATCGCGGATGTCGGTCTCGTTGGACAACCAAATGCCGGCAAGTCGACGCTTCTTTCGGTGATTTCAGCCGCAAGGCCGAAGATTGGTGCCTATCCGTTCACCACGCTGTCTCCCAATCTTGGCGTGGTGCCGATGTCCGACCATCGGAGCTTCGTCGTCGCAGACATTCCCGGCATCATTGAGGGAGCGCACGAAGGGCGCGGACTGGGATTGCAGTTTCTCAGGCACATTGAGCGAACGCGGATCCTCGCGTTTCTCGTCCCTATCGACTCGATGGATTGCCAGGCGGAGTACGACACGCTGCGCGCTGAAGTGCGGAGTTACTCCGAGGAGCTGGCGGGAAAGCCACACTGTCTCGTTTTCACAAAGTTGGATTTGTGGGGAGATGACGAGCTTCCGCACGTCGAGGTGCCTCAGGCCTTTGCGATGTTCGCTGTGAGTGGCGCGGCGCGCACGGGTCTTGGCGAGCTCCTGGACGGACTCTGGCGTCGCTTGCTTGCGCTTAGGAAGAGTGCCGAGCGAAGCGAAGCTGACGCCATGCTTCCTTGATGGACTCCGCCCGGGCGGCGCTCGCACTCTCGCTCGTGCCCGGCGTGGGTCCGGCAGGGTACAGAGAGTTGGTGGAACGGCATGGGTCAGCGGGGGCTGCATGGTCTGCGCGCCCGATTGGGTCGGCTGAAAGAGCTGCGCGCCTGAGCGCGGATGAGGTCGGGATGCGCGCAGCAGCGTGCGGTGCCATAACCATCGCTCAGGAAGACAGCCTGTATCCCGCGCAGCTCCTGGACCTCGGGAATGCTCCTCCCGTGTTATTCGCGATCGGCGACATGGCGGCGCTGGGGTCGCCCTGCGTGGCGATCGTCGGTACGCGTTCGGCTACAGCCTATGGTGAGCGTGTAACTCGCGAGCTGGCGAGCTCGCTTGCAAGAGCTGGAGCAACCATAGTGAGCGGCATGGCTCGCGGAATCGACGCGGCGGCGCACCTCGCCGCGCTCGATGCGGGCGGGAAAACCATTGCTGTTCTCGGAACCGGAGTGGACCTCGCCTACCCGACCGCGCATCGAGAGCTGCGCCAGCAAATTGCTTCCCACGGTCTCCTGCTCTCGGAAGAGCTCCCTGGCGACCGCGCGAGCTCGGGATCGTTTCCCAAGCGAAATCGCATCATTGCCGCACTTTCTCTGGTTACGATCGTTGTAGAGGCGCCAGCCAGGAGCGGCGCTCTGATAACGGCGAACCATGCTCTGGAGCTTGGGCGCACGGTTGCCGCGGTGCCGGGTCCGATAGACTCACCGCACAGTACCGGATCGAACGAGCTCCTGCGGGATGGAGCGATGGTTATCGCGAGTGTTGAGGACGCGGTAGCACTTGTTGGACTTACGCCCCCGATACGGCGACAGCCTCATTTCGGGTCGGAAGCAGAGCGCGCCATATGGGATGCGCTTTCCCATGGAACCACTGACATAGAATCGCTGACGTGCCGTTCCGCACTTCCTGCTCGCGAGTGTATGGCGGCAGTCACCGCACTCGAGCTTGCTGGAGCGATCGAATGCGCGCTCACCGGCGAGATCAGGCGTCGGTAGGAACAGAGCGGAATGTTTCCGAGGGTAGATTAGCTGACATGGTGAGTCTCGATTATCGCGATCGTATCTACGAACACTACGTTCATGCGCGCACCAGTTCGCTTGCGCCTACCACGCTCAGCGGGTTTGCGTCGCAAGAGCCCTATCTCACCAGGGTTATCCGGGCACACTTCCCGCGCCATCGCGATGCGACAATCCTCGATCTTGGCTGTGGACATGGCACGCTCATCCACTTCGCGCGGCGTGCCGGATACTCGAGCATCGTTGGCGTCGACCGATCACCTGAACAAGTCGCGGAAGCTAACCGGCTGGGAATCGAAGGGGTGCGCGAGGGCGATCTCATGGCGGTGCTTGCCGAACTGCCGGACGAGTCGCAGGACGTGGTTATAGCATTTGACGTGATCGAACATTTCACTCGCGAGGAGTTGCTGCCGTTTGTGGATGAAGTCAGGCGTGTCTTGAAATCCGGTGGCAAGTGGCTTATCCACACGCCAAATGGAGAGTCCCCCTTTTTCGGCCGCATCCGATACGGGGATTTCACGCACGAGCAGGCTTTTACCGCCACATCAATGGGACAACTGCTACTTTCGTCTGGGTTCATATCGCTGAATTGCTATGAGGACACGCCCGTCGTTCACGGTTTGATGAGCGCGTTTCGTTACGTAATCTGGACCGTGCTTCGGGGCCTGCTTCGTGTCTACCTGGCGGCTGAAACCGGTCAGTCACGCGGCGCGATATTTACCCAGAATTTGCTGATAGTGGCGGTGCGTTAGCCTCATGATCTGGTGCGCCGGGAGATTGGCCTGCCATGCTTGAAAGTGGCAGCGGTGGAAACCCCCGCCATCTGTACATTCACGTCCCGTTTTGCGCGCGGCGCTGCTCATACTGCGATTTCAGCATTGCGGTCAGGCGCGAGGTGCCGGTCGGTGAATACTTGGAAGCGCTACGCGCCGAACTGGCATTGTGCAACCGCGCAGGCGACGAATGGCGGCTGGATACCCTGTATTTCGGCGGCGGCACGCCGAGTCGGCTCGGTGGCGTGGGCGTCCAGCGCGCAATGGATCTGGTAAGGGAGTACGCCAGCCTGGAAGGCGATTGCGAGGTCACCCTCGAGGCAAACCCCGATGACGTTTCAGCGCATGCCGCGCTGCGTTGGCACGATAGCGGGGTAAATCGCCTCTCCATTGGAAGCCAGTCATTCGACAATCGTGTGCTCGATTGGATGCACCGGACGCACGACTCCGCGCAGATTGAAGACGCCGTTGCCACCGCGCGAGCGGCGGGAATCGACAACGTTTCTCTCGACCTTATCTTCGCATTACCCGAAGCACTAGGCCGGAACTGGGACGATGATATGGAGCGCCTTATCCGGCTCGCTCCTAGACATGTGTCGCTGTATGGACTTACTATCGAACCGCACACGCCCGCAGGCCATTGGCGTGACCGTGGAGCTCTCCTCGAGGCGCCGGAGGAGCGATACGAGTCGGATTTTCTGACCGCGCACGCCGACTTTACCGCGGCCGGTTACGAACACTATGAAGTGTCGAATTACGCACAACCGGGTTATCGGAGTCGGCACAATTCTGCTTACTGGCAGCGAAGCCCCTACGTTGGAGTTGGTCCGTCGGCCCATTCGTTCGATGGTATCGTCCGCTCGTGGAACGTCGCTCAATACACCGAATGGTTCAGCCGTCTTGGCAAGGGTGTAGACGTCAAAGCGGGTACTGAGGTACTCGGCGCCGAGGAAACGGTCGCGGAACAAGTGTACCTCGGTCTGCGTACTGCCTCAGGGTTACTAGCCACTCCTGCAATTATCGACCGCTCTCGAAGCTGGGTGGAAGCCGGTTGGGCAGTGATCGCAGGCAAGCGAATTCATCTGACGCCACTCGGCTGGCTGCGCTTGGATACCTTTGCCGCCGACTTGACACTCGTCGGAAGTCCTTGATACTTTTAGACTTATGGTGGACAATCTCAACGAACGCGAGCGCCGTGTTTTGGAGGCGGTAATTCAATCCTACGTGGAATCCGCCGAGCCAGCGGGCTCCCGGACCATAGCGCGCAGATTCGGCCTGGGCGTCTCACCAGCGACGATCCGGAACACCATGAGCGACCTGGAAGACAAGGGCTACCTCTTCCATCCTCATACCTCCGCCGGTCGGATTCCAACCGACATGGCGTACCGCGTTTACGTGGATTCCCTCATGCGGGTCTTCCCGCCGGATGTGCTCGCTACGGACCGGCTTCGCGGCGAAATTTCGGCGGGAGGAACTGCGATCGAGACCATCCTGCGGCGCGCCGCGCAGATGCTGGGGGTGCTGACGCAGGAATTGGGTGTTGCGACGGGCCCCAGATTCGAAGAGTTGATTCTGGAGAAGCTGGAGCTTATCCGGCTGTCAGCGGAGCGCCTTCTTCTGGTTCTTAGGTTGAATGGAGGACCAGCGCGGACAATCTTCGTTGAAGCGCCTGGCGACGTTGCCGAATCGGCGTTGGCGGCGGTTTCTCTGGTACTGAACGAACGGCTCAATGGCCACAGCCTTCGAGATATCAGGGCGACATTGGGAGAACGTCTGCGTGACACGGAAGCATCTTCGGACGCACGCGAGCTGCTAAACATCTTCATCCAGGAAGGCGATCAGCTCTTCGACGTCCCGACGCCTTTGACACAAGACATTCTTCTTGGAAAGACGTCCCACCTGGCTGAGCAACCGGAGTTCTCCAGCAGCCAGCAAATCAGAAAACTGCTGGCGCTGACGGATCAGCCCCAGGCGCTTGGCGAGCTGCTCCGGAAGCGTGAAGCCCATCCCGGCATCACGATCACGATTGGCAGCGAGCACGATGAAGAGTCCCTGGCCAACCTCACAATAGTGACATCCGAATACCATGTCGGAACGCTTACTGGCGTCATCGGAGTTATAGGCCCCACTCGCATGCCGTACGAAAAAGTAATTTCCCTCGTCACTCACACCTCTCGGCTCATAACGGATTTATTGGAGTGAGTACTTCAAAGACTGACCGCCTACGACCTGATCACATAAATGTCTGATTTCTATACAATTCTGGGAGTTCCCCGCGATGCGGAGGACGACACGATAAAGCGAGCCTATCGGAAGCTTGCGATGCAGTACCACCCCGATCGTAACAACGGGGCTAAGGACGCCGAGGAAAAGTTCAAGACGATCACGGAAGCGTACGACGTGCTGCGGGATCCGCGAAAGCGCGCAACGTACGACCGGTACGGCGAGGCTGGCCTGCGGGGAGGAGGAGCCGGAGGGTTCCATCACGTTGACCTGTCTGAAGCGCTCGGGATATTCATGCGGGATTTCGGGGGCTTTGGTAACCTCGAAGGCATGTTCGGTGGACAGCGCAGCCAGAGCGGTCCGCGTGCGGGCGCGGATATCAAGGCCACCATCCCGTTGACGCTCGCAGAAGTCGCCACCGGGGTACAGAAATCCTTTACCATCAAGGTGCTGGATTCCTGCGAGCGTTGCGCCGGCTCGGGAGCGGAGGCGGGCTCGAAAACCGTGCGCTGTACGACTTGCAGTGGAAGTGGCGAAGTTCGCCGGGCTCAACGCTCCTTCTTCGGCCAGTTCGTCAGCGTGGCGCCGTGTCCTACGTGTTCCGGCCAGGGTAAAGTCCTCGAAACACCATGCAAGAAATGCAAGGGTGAGGGACGCGTACGAGGGGAGCGGACCATACCGGTATCCATCCCCGCCGGTGTGTCGACCGGACAGTACATGACGTTGCGCGGCGAAGGCAGTGTTGGTCCTCAGGGGGGTACTCGCGGAGATATTCTTGTCGTTTTTGATGTCGCGGAGGACGAGCGCTTCGAACGCGACGGTGAAGATCTGTATTGCGAAGTTCTCGCAACCTACCCGCAACTGGTTTTTGGTGCCGATGTAGAAGTAGCTATGCCGGCGGGTTCGCCCTTCTCACTTCGGGTGCCCCCGGGCACACAAAGTGGTCAGGTATTCCTGATTCGCGGACGAGGCCTTCCACGGGTAAATGCGAAAGGCTCCGGCAATTTGAGCGTGCGTGTGCAGCTCTGGACACCGCAATCAATTACTGAGCCGGAGGCACAGCTCGTCAAACAGCTCGGTGCGTTATCCAACGGCCCCCTGGCAGCGCAACCAAAGGGGTTCTGGTCCAAGGTCAAGGATGCGCTGGGTGCATGAAGTGGACGGCAATCCGCGTCACGGGCGTTTCTGGTGAAGGTCGCAACTCCATCGTAGCGGCCATCATCGGCGCCGGCGCGGGTGCGGTACAGGAAGATGGAGACACCCTCGTCAGCACTCTGGACGAAGCCTGCGATCTAGCGGCCGTCCGACGCGCTGTCGAGCGCATTTGCGAAGCCGAGCTCGTATGCGATGATCTTGGCGAGGTCAACTGGGATCACGCGTGGACGACACAGGTTGGAGTTCAGCGCGTGGGCTCGCTAGTGATCGCACCCCCCTGGTTGGTGAGAGAGGGGTATGAAACGCGCTCCACGATTATCATCGATCCTGCGATGGCGTTTGGAACAGGAGAGCATCCAACGACGCGCGGGGTGCTGCGACTGATGCAGGGGGTAATCAAGCCGGGAGACGCAGTGGCGGATCTTGGCGCCGGAAGCGCCGTGCTGGCCATCGCGGCGATCAAGCTGGGCGCCTCCCGGGCGTTTGCCATCGAAGCCGACCATGACGCCATCGGCAATGCGGAAGACAACGTAGCGCGGAACGGCGTCAGTAAGTGTGTGGCCGTGCTGGAGGGCGACGCGGCCGCGCTGCTCCCGCTCGTAGCCCCGGTTCGCGTGATAGTGGCGAACATTATCTCTTCGGTGGTTCTGCTTCTGCTTCCGGTGATGCGCGTGGCGCTCAGTGAAGGAGGACAGGTTATTCTCAGTGGCATGCTTGTGGAAGAGCGGGCTTCCATTGTGGATTCGCTGGCGAGCGGAGGGTGGGTGCTCGAGTCCGAGGATACGGAGGGAGACTGGTGGAGCGCATCGATCGCTCCGCGGTAGCAACTCTTTTTTCCGCCGAGCCGCTTACAGCCGGCCGGAGCGTCACCCTTGGGGCAGAGGAAGCGCACCATGCGCGCGTTCGCCGCGTGGATGTCGGAGCGCGCGTGCGGATCGTCGATGGTGCGGGCGCCGTCGCGCTGGGTGACCTTGTGAAACTTGCAAAGGGACAGGCAACGGCAAGCATCGATGAGGTATCCTTGTTCGAGCCGCCCGCGGCGATACACTTTCTCGTGCCCGTTGCTGACCGCGACCGGATGCTTTGGCTCGCGGAAAAGGCAGTTGAATTGGGAACTTCCAGCTGGCGTCCGGTAATCTGGCGTCGCTCTCGCAGCGTATCGCCGAGAGGTGAGGGAACAGGCTTCCAGTTGAAAATTCGAGCGCGCATGGTGGGCGCGCTGAAGCAGTGCGGGGGAAGCTGGTTGCCGGCGTTGCATCCCGATGCATCTGTCGAGCGTGCCATCGCTGCGGCCGCTACATCACGCCGCTATCTGCTGGATGCTGGTGGGCCACCAATACTTTCGCGGACATTCAAGGCCCCCACCGTAGTGGCGCTCGGCCCTGAGGGAGGAATGGACATGGACGAGCGTTCTGCTTTTGTGGACGCCGGGTTCGAGCCGGTGTCGCTCGCCGACCACACGCTCCGTTTTGAAACCGCCGGAATCGCCGCCCTGGCGATAATTCGAGCGGCACTTACTGTTTCGGGGAGCCATGATGAGTGAATCGCCGTGCCTGTTCTGCAGCGTTGTTCGTGGTGAGATTTCCGCGACAATCGTCGCAGAGACACCGGAGTGCATTGCCTTTCGCGATATAAATCCTCAGGCGCCAGTGCACGTGTTGATCATCCCTCGCGAGCATATCGGTTCGCTCAATGACGCGACGGACGCGATGACGATAGGTAGATTGTCGCTGCTGGCTGTGGAGATCGCGCGCAAGGAAGGCATAGCGGAATCCGGCTACCGCACTGTGATAAACACCAACGCGGCGGCAGGTCAGACCGTTTTCCATGTTCACCTTCACTTGCTCGGCGGTCGAACGCTCCACTGGCCGCCGGGGTAAGTTGACACCCTCGTTGAGCACTTACTAAGTTTTCTTCGCTTCTTCACAGTGAGCTAGTTGGTCGATTCCAATAACATCGTACCGAACCTGCAGCGCCAATCGCGGAACATCGGAGTGCGAAGGAGTATTGCGGATTTCTCGTGGCTCGGCGCTGCTTCCTGCCCGGTAACCGGACACCGCGCAGTGACGACCGGGCACCGCGCACCGGGCACCTGGCACCACACTCGTGGCGGTTGGAATCTGGGAACCTCCTGGACGAACGTTGCCGTACTTGTAGAATGAGCTACTAAGTGTCCGAGCTTCTGGCGCGCCTCCAATCCGATCTCAACGTCGCGCGCAAAGCGCGTGACAAATCCGCGACTCTTGTTCTGGGAACTATTCTCGCAGACATCAAGAACAAGAAGATAGAGCTTCGCCGCGAACCTGTTGACGAAGATGTATTCGACGTATTGCGCAAATCCATCAAGCGCAGACGCGAATCAATTGAGATGTTCGAGGCGGGCAAACGCGTTGATCTGGCGGATAAGGAGCGCGCCGAGGCGGTGCTACTCGAGCACTATCTGCCGGCTTCCGCAAGCGATGACGAAGTGCGCGCCGGCGTGCAGGCCGCCATGGCCGATGGTGCTTCCAACATCGGCGCGGTCATGAAAGCAATGGCCTCGTTCAGAGCGCGCGCCGAGGGCTCGAGAATTAACGCCATTGCGCGCGAGGAGTTGGGAAAACGGAGCTGACGCGTGCATCGCCGTTCTCACAGTTCCGTTCAATCGAGGCGCAGTGACCGGCGCCCGGCTCCCGGCAATCCCTCAGTATCAATCGGGAATCTCGCATCGCACAGCAGGCACCGGCATTGCGGGCGCAGCTGCCGCTCCGACCTTTCCAGCGTTCCGCAGGCCACATGAACGAGCACGCACTCGGCGTTCTGGAGTTTTCACGCGTGCTGGCGCTCGTCGCTGAGCGCGCGTCGTCCGATCTTGGCGCCGCTCGCGTTCGGGAGCTCGCTCCGCGTTCCGATCGCTCCTGGATTACCGCGGAGCACCAGCTAGTGACGGCGGCGCGCGCCCTGACTTCCTCGGACGTACCATGGCGCATGGAGCCCGTACCCGACATCTCTGCTCCCCTCAAGCGTCTTCGAGCGGCTGGAAGCGTCTGGTCTCCTATAGAGCTGTTAGCGGGAGCAATGCTGTTGCGTTCGTCTCGTCTGACGAAGGACATACTCGGTGATCCTCGCCGGCCGGCCGCAGCGACTGCCGTCCTCGCCTACCACTCCGGGCGTCTGGTTACCGAGCGCGTGATAGAAACAGCGATCGAGCGCGCGATCGATGCTGACGGAATCGTTCGGGATACTGCATCGCCAGACTTGCGGCGAATCCGAAGGGAGTTGCGAGGAGCACAAGGTGAGCTGGTCCAGCTCCTCGAACGAGCCATGGCGCGCCTCGAGCCACACCAGCGGGTAGCGGACATGTCGGTGACCGTGCGAAACGGGCGTTACGTCATCCCGGTCCGCCGCGAAGGCCGCGGCGCCGTAGGCGGCATCGTTCACGACGAATCCGCCACACGAGGCACCCTGTTCATCGAGCCGCCCGCCGCGGTGGAGTTTGGGAACCGTATTCGCGAGCTGGAGTCTGACGAGGCGAGAGAAGTACAGCGTATCCTGAGTGCCCTTACCGATCAGCTCCGACCGCATCACCTGGCGCTAACCGATGCACTGGAAGCGCTCATCGAGCTGGATTGCATGTATGCCCGCGCACGTTTCGCTCAGGAATTCGACTGTGCCTCCCCCTCTCTGAACGACCCATCCGACGGATTCTCCGTCAGGAATGCGCGGCATCCATTGTTGCTTGCGCGCGGCGGAGTCGTAGTGCCGTTCGACTTGAGTATGGAGCCGTCACAGCGAACGTTATTGCTGTCCGGTCCGAATACGGGAGGAAAGACAGTCCTGCTGAAGGCCATTGGGCTCTTGTCGGCCATGACACAGGCCGGCATCCCGGCCCCGGTCGCGGTCGAGAGCGGCGTCGCGGTGTTCGACGACGTATTCGCGGACATCGGAGATGAGCAATCAATCCAGGCGAGCTTGTCGACTTTCAGCGCGCACCTCAAGAACCTCGGCGAGATACTCGAGCGCGCTTCCTCCGAGTCGCTCGTGCTGGTTGATGAACTGGGTTCCGGTACCGATCCCACGGAGGGAGCCGCTCTCGGCGGTGCGATAATCGAAGAGCTCACGTGTCGCAATAGCCTCACCATTGCGACCACGCATCTTGGCGCTCTAAAGCTTCTGGCCACGGAGATTCCGGGTGTCGTGAATGCCTCGTTGCAGTTTGACGAACAGCTTCTGGCGCCCACTTATCGGCTAATAAAGGGAATTCCGGGGCGCTCGTACGGCTTGAGCATTGCGCGCCGGTTGCGTCTGCCGGACGCGACCTTGTTGCGAGCGGAAGAGCGCCTGCCGAAAGGCGAACGTGACATCGGAGCCTTTCTCGCAAGTTTGGAGTTGCGCGATGCCGAGCTTGCTGAACGCGAGGCTGCTGTCGCGGACCTTTCGTCAAGCCTCGCCTCGCGCGAGGACGCTGTAGCGGAACGTGAGCGTCACGCTCGGGAAGAGGCGCGCGTTCTGGAAAAACGCGGCCGCGAAGACGCGCGGTCTTATCTTCTGGAGGCCCGTGCAGAAGTAGAGCAGGTGGTGCGCTCGCTTCGGCGCGAAACGCCTGGAGGTGGCCGCGAAGATGCCGTGCGGGAAGCACGCCGGCACGTAGAGGCACTAGCCGGAGAGCAAGCCGAGCGCCTTGATGCTCTGAACCAGGGAACTCCTTTGCCGCAGGGCGAAGTTAATGCGGCTCAGCCGCAGCTCGCGGTAGGCGGGGCTGTCGCACTGGCAACTCTGGGTGGCCGGCATGGGCGAATTATCGAGTTTCGGGGAGCCGATGCTACGGTGGCGATTGGCGGCCTCAAACTCACCGTGCCGCGATCATCGCTCGTTTCAGTAGCCGACCACCGCGTCGAGGTGCTCTCTAGCGCCGCTTTCGGAGACATTCCGGAAGTTGCCGCGCCGAGCGACGTTGATTTGCGCGGGCTGCGCGTGGACGAGATCGACAGCGTCATCCTGCCGGCACTCGACAACGCCGTTCGTGCGGATCTCAAGGTGTTGCGCATAATTCATGGCAAGGGCACCGGCGCCTTGCGCGTCCGCGTGGCGGAGATGTTACGGTCCGACTCTCGCGTGAGGGCTTTTCGACTTGGAGCGTGGAACGAGGGAGGAACCGGCGTTACCGTCGCCGAATTAACATGATCACTCCCGAAACGATCGATAGGGTACGAGAGGCGGCCGACGTTGTTCAGATTATCGGCGAACACGTGAATCTCAAGCGCATGGGCGCTGATTTCCGTGGGCCATGCCCCTTTCACCAGGGGAAGCACCGCAACTTCTCGGTTTCCGCGAAAAGAGGGATTTACTACTGTTTTGTGTGTCAGGCCGGAGGCGACGTATTCAACTTCCTCCAAAAGCATCTTGGCCTCGATTGGCCTTCCTCAGTGCGATACGTGGCCGAACGAGCCGGAATCGAGGTGCGGGAAACGGATGCTCGCGCAAGTGCGCCGGACGAGCGTGATCCACTCTGGGAAGTGAACTCGGCGGCTGCCGAATTTTTCCGCCGTACTTTGTGGGAGGAGGGCGAGGGTCAGCCCGCACGTGACTATCTGGCTTCCCGCTCTCTGACTCGAGAGGATGCTGATGAGTTTGAGCTTGGATTCGCGTCCCGTAACGCGGATTCGCTACGCTCACACCTGCGCGCGCTGGGCTATGACGACGACAGGCAGCTGGCCGCAGGCCTGCTGGCGCGGCGGGAAGACAGCGGAACGCTGCATCCCAGGTTTCGTGGCCGGGTCATTTTTCCAATCCATGACTCGAGCGGCCGCCACGCCGGCTTTGGAGGTCGCCTTATTGAGCCGGGTGAGCCAAAATATCTGAACTCATCCGATACGCCCGCGTTCTCCAAAACGCATCTTCTGTACAACCTGCACCGGGGCAAGCAGGCAATTCGG
>JACMME010000093.1 GCA_014379205.1 Gemmatimonadaceae bacterium | reverse complement strand
GCTGCAGGGACTTGACGATCGGGTGCGCCTGGCCACAGTACGGGCACTCGTAGTCGCCGTACTCCACGAGGGTCACGGGCGCGTCGGCGTTGCCCTGGCTGTGGTCAGCATCGGATACGGGGATGGTGAGTTTCGGCATTGCGATCTGCGAGTGACGGGGGGATGGAGAAGCCGCAGCTGGGCGGCGACGGACATGCGCGGTGGTCGATACCTTCGGCGACGCCTACGCGAGCGCCGGAGCTTGTGCGGTGAGCTCGTCGAGCGCGGCGAGCACGCCGTCTGCACCGGGATTCACGCCGACTGGGGACAGGAAACCCCAGCGAATGACGCCCTCGGCGTCGATGACGAATAGCGCGCGCCCGCTCGTGCCGTCGGTCTCACGGTACACGCCGTATGCTTTTGCGACTTCACCCTTGGGCTCGAAGTCCGCCAGGAGGGGAAATTTCAGTTTTCGGTCGTTGGCGAACGCGATGTGGCACCAGGAGCCGTCGACCGAGATCCCGAGAAGCTCCGCGTCGTATTTCGCGAACTCAGGGAGCAGAGCGTTGAAGAGCGCTACCTCGTCACCGCAGACGGGGCTCCAGTCGGCCGGGTAGAACATGAGAATTACCGGACGGCCGCGAAACTCCGACAGGGCGACACGTTGGCCGGGCGTGCTCAGTAGTGAGAACTCCGGCGCCGGCGTGCCCGGTGCGAGCGGAGCCGTGGGGGGTGCGTTCGACATGCTTGGTCTCCGGTGAGTATAGTCTAAAGGTGATGCTCATCCCGCAGTTTGCGCGCCGCCGCGGGGCGTCAGTCCCCGTAATTTACCCAGAAATTGCTGCAAGTCTGCGCCTGTGCGAGCATCTCTCGGCTCAGGTCCACCCCGACTGCTTCGGACTCGCCGAGGTTCAATAGCGAAAGCGCGTCCAGGCCATGCGAACACTGGAGATGCACTTCCCGGTGGCAGTTGTCGAGATCTCCAAGAAAGCGTGTCTCGGACGTGAAGAGACTGACGCCACGCCGTGGAGAAATTCGCTGTCGCGCACAGTGCCCGCTCGATACTTGATCGCGGCGAGATCCCTCGCGTTCGCAGCTAACCCATGGATATTTCGATATACTGCGCTACTTCCCAAGGTATTTGGCGGGCGTTATGCCACCGCCATAGCCGAGCGAATCACTTCCGAAAGCGGCGGAGGGGTCGAAAAATGATTTTGGGTAATGGAAAATCGGACCTGCGGCTGCCTGTGTCTTCTCTGAGCAGACTTTGGCTCGCCGTCCTGGCCTGCACGGTCTTCACGTCGATCAACTCCACCACACCAGTCACTGCTCAAATCTTCGACCGCAGACCGTATCTCTTCCCTGACCAGAACACCAGTGACGATGTCCGTCGTATACCAGTGCCTGCGGGCTACAATGAACCTGCCGGATCGTTTGTCCTGGTAGGCGGCAGGGTATTCGATGGCACAGGGCGGCCAGCCTATCCGGCCACGATCGTAGTTACTGGCAAGAAGATCATCGCGATTCTGCGTCCGGAGCAAAAGGAATGGCCGGCGGACGCAAAGGTCTATGACGTAGCGGGCAGGACAGTAATGCCCGGGCTGATCGATCTCCACACGCACATGACCTACGTGGAGAAGTTCGACTTTTCATTCGGCGATATGATGCTGAGTGGTTCAGAGGCAGCAATGCGCGCCGCGTGGCGCATGGGAATTTACCTGCAATGCGGTATCACCAGCATACGCGACGTCGCGTCGCACGGCGACGTTCCTTTTGTGCTCAAACGTTGGCAAAGTGAGGGCCGTATTCCGGGCCCGCGTGTCTTTGCGGCAGGTCAGCTCATCACCGCCCTGGGCGGGCATGGAGCGGAGGGCATGGCGCTGGTTACGGCGCCCAAAAATCCCAATGGCCAGGTTTACGAGGCGTTCGGCCCGGATGGTTTTCGCGAAGCTGTGCGTATTCAATTCAGAGCTGGCGCCGACTTGATCAAGGTGGCCAGCCACTATACGCAGGCTGAAATTGACGCGGCCACGGACGAGGCGCATGCACTCGGCTTGCCGATCACGGTGGACGCCGAGACACAGTACATCGACATGGCTTTGAAAGCTGGTGTCGATGCCATCGAGCATCCGCTCCCAAGAACGGATGCTGCGATAGCGCGGATGGTCAAGCAGGGTGTCGCCTCGGTACCGACGCTGGTTCCAT
>JACMME010000092.1 GCA_014379205.1 Gemmatimonadaceae bacterium | reverse complement strand
CAAACGGTGGATCTCGACGGAATCACCGTAACGCTCGCCCTAATGAGAACCGACTGATGCCGCCAACCGGTGCAGGTGTAAAGAAGTCCAAGCCCATGAGCAAGAAGAATCTAACGCACTTCGAGAAGCGGCTTCTCGAGGAGCGGAAGAGGGTCCTCAAGGAGCTCGGCAATTACAGCGAGGCGTTCAACTCCACACCGCAATCCGCTGACGGCGACCTCAGCTCCTATTCATTTCACATGGCGGATCAGGGCACCGACGCCATGGAGCGCGAAAAGCAGTTCCTGTTCGCCAGCCAGGAAGGTCGCTTTCTATGGCACATTGACGAAGCTTTGCGCCGGCTGTACCGTTCGCCAGAGACTTTCGGGAAATGTCATAACTGTAACGAGGACATAGACTTCGATCGCCTTGACGCGCTTCCTCACGCGCGACTCTGCATCTCCTGCAAGCAGCGTGAGGAAGATGGAAAGAAGCAGGCGTAAGCAGCTTACTTTCTGGTCGCTTGCCGCAGTCGTTGTCTGTCTCGACGCGTGCACGAAGGCCATTGCGGTCGAGCGGCTACCGCCAGTCCATGTTCCGCGAGAAGTGTTCGGCGACTTCATTCGCTTCACGCTGGTCTATAATCCGGGGGCGGCGTTCGGCCTGAACGTGGGTCCGTACTCGCGTTGGGTCTTTCTGGTGCTGACCATAGTCGCGCTTTTTATTTTGAGCCGCCTGTATCGCGCAGCGCATCCCAATGACACGCTCAGGACCATCGCGCTTGGTCTCGTATGCGGGGGTGCTGTCGGAAATCTTCTCGACCGAATTCGATCCGCATCCGGCGTGGTGGATTTTCTCGATGTGGGGGTTGGTGGTTGGCGCTGGCCGACTTTCAATGTCGCAGATATCGCGGTGAGTATAGGTGCGTTTCTGCTCGCGTGGTCGCTCTGGGGTGAGGAAGAAACATCGGTGCCTGCCGCGGCACAGGTGCCGGTCCCAACAACCAACCCTGGACAAGGTACTTGAGCGAAGGTACGGGAACTTCCGGGAAAGATCCGCCGGGACAAATGCATGAGTTTGCAGTCGAGGCGGATAGCGATGTCCGCCTCGATTTGTTTCTGGCGGCGCACCTCGATATTTCCAGAACGCAGGCAGCGACTCTGATCGCAACGGGACATGTCTCTGTCTCGGGCAGAAGAGAGAAGGCCAGCTACCGGCCGCGTCGTGGCGACACCATATCGGCGAACATACCACCGCCTTCAGGCCGCGACGTGCATCCCGAGGACATTCCTCTTTCCGTCGTCTTCGAGGATGAGCACCTCCTGGTTGTGGATAAACCAGCCGGCATGGTGGTGCATCCGGCTCCCGGTAACTGGTCGGGGACTCTCGTAAACGCACTCATGGGCAGGAAAGGAAGCCTCTCGACGAGTGGCGGCGAAGACCGGGCGGGAATTGTGCACCGGCTCGACAAGGAAACGTCGGGTATGCTGCTCGTGGCAAAATCCGACCGCATCCATCGGATACTCAGCACCGCGCTCGCGGCGCGACGCATCGTCCGAAGGTACGCAGTGCTTACGTGGGGACACCTCGTTTCCGATCGCCAAACGGTAGATGCGCCCATCGGCAGAGACCCGCGAGACCGAACGCGCATGGCAATCGTCAGTACCGGTAGGCATGCGAAGACTGAATTTGTTCGGCTGGCGCGGTTCGATTCAACCGAGCTTCTGCGTGCACACCTGCATACGGGACGAACTCATCAAATTCGCGTGCATCTTGCGTCCATCGGACACCCCGTGGCCGGAGATGACCGCTACGGTGGTGGTGGCGGACGTCGGCTGATACAGCTGCCGCCGAACCGTAATTTTCTGCACGCCGCGTTGCTCCGGTTCAGGCATCCCGTCTCGGGAGCTCCTGTGGAGCTGCGGTCGCCGTTGCCCGACGATCTTGCCCGCTCGCTCGCCGCGGCTGGTTTTGACCAGCTTGGCGATCACTCTGATCCGCTCGACTTCCTTGGATTCTACCGTTCTGACGACTGAAGAGGCCCTCCGCGAGCTCGTGCTGTTCCGGCTTGGCGAGCGCACGCACGCCATCGATCTGCACGATATCCGCGAGATCATCCCCCGCCGCCGGGCCACACGAATTCCAGGGGCACCGCGGGACGTCGCTGGCATCATCAACGTACGTGGGACGATCGTGACCGTCATCGATCTCGGCGCTCGTCTGGCAGGTGAATTGGCGAGCGCGGATGGGTCGGTCATACTCGTGCAGCACGGACAAAAACTCGTGGGAATCGCCGTTGACGAGGTGTGCAAGGTGCTCCGTCTGCCGCCAGCCGATATCGATCCAGTTCAGGCCGATGCGGCGAGAATCGCGGGCCTTTCGAGCGAGCATGGGGGAGTGGTCACTGGTTTGGGACATTCCGGCGACTCAATCGTCATAATTCTCGATATCCACACCATCATCACACACGTCTTGCTTTAACGGAGGACACGTTGAGTCACAGCGTTCTCATCTGCGATGACGCCATCTTCATGCGGACCATGATTGGCGACATCCTGCAGCAGTCAGGATTCGATGTTGTCGGCGAGGCCGAAACCGGCCTGCAGGCCATAGAGAAGTACAAGCAGCTGAAGCCGGATCTTGTGACCATGGACATTGTGATGCCTGACATGGGTGGCATCGACGCGGTCCGCGAGATAACCAAGTTCGATCCCAATGCCCGCGTGCTCATGTGCAGCGCCATGGGTCAGCAGGCGTTGGTGGTTGAAGCGATTCAGGCGGGCGCCAAGGATTTCGTGGTAAAGCCGTTCCAGCCCAGCCGCGTGCTAGAGGCAGTGCAGCGCGTGCTCGGATAGGCTCGGCGGTATCCGCAATTGGATCTTTCACGCTACGCCGAGCTGTTCCTGACCGAGAGCAGGGAGCACCTCTCGGCGATCAACCATCTTCTCCTCGAATTGGAGCGAACGCCGGGCGCGAGTGAGCCGCTCGACGCGATTTTCCGCGCGGTACACACCATAAAGGGAATGAGCGCGACGATGGGTTACGGGCCTGTCGCCGAGCTGACACACGAGCTCGAGAGTTTGCTCGATCGGGTCCGCAGAGGTGAGTCGCGAATAAGCGCGCCCTTGCTGGACGTCTCCTTCGCCACCGCGGATGCATTGGAGTCAGCCATAGACCTGGCGGTTGCCGGGCGCATCGACGAGATCGAAGTCACGCAACTCCTCGGTCGCTTGCGTGCACTCGCATCCGACAAGCCCGCGCGTGCGAAGGCAAACGGAAAAAAGCGGCGCGCAACTTCAGATAACGGTGAAGCGGGCATGCTCGTGCGTGTGCGATTGGCCCCGGACACCCAGTTAAGCGGAGTGCGCGCCTATCTCGTCGTCAAACGCGCCGAAACTCTTGGAACCGTCCACTCGCTCTCGCCTTCCATCGAGGCGCTGCAAGCCGGCGACTTCGACCGGAAGTTCTCGCTGCGGCTCAACACACATGAGCCGGCCGGCGCCGTTGAAGCCGCTCTGCGTTCGGTGGGCGACGTCGAAAGTGTATCAGCGATGTCCGGCAGTGAGGAAAACCAGACAACTCCTCCCAACCCGGACCTACACGTCGATCCGGTAGGAGAAGCATTGCCGCGCGAGGCGTTGCGACAACAGCAGCACATTCGCATCGAGCTTCGGCGACTGGATACGCTCATGAATCTCATCGGTGAGCTCATGATTACACGTGGCCGCCTCGTGGAGACGGCCGCTGCGGCAGGCGACCTGGCGGTAACGGAGGCGGTCAGCGAGGCCTCGAGACTCATCTCGCAGCTGCAGGACGAAATCATGATGAGCCGCATGGTGCCGGTGCATCACGTGTTCGACCGGTTTCCCAGGCTGGTGCGAGACGCCGCGCGCTCACTGGGCAAGAACGTCGAGTTCGCCATGTCGGGCAAGGAGATAGAACTGGATCGCTCCATGCTGGATGAGATAGGCGATCCCATCGTCCACCTGCTGCGAAACGCGGTGGATCATGGCTTCGAAACTCCGGCGGAGCGGGAGGCCGCGGGGAAGCCCGCGTTCGGAAAACTGACGCTGAGCGCGGCTCGAGAGCGCTCGTCGGTGACTGTGAGAGTGAGCGACGATGGCAGGGGAATCGACCGAGTTCGCGTTCTCGCCAAAGCCCGGGAGCAGGGATTTGTCACGGATGCTGCCAAGACTGAGCTGACCGATGAGGAGCTGATTCGTATGATCGCCCGTCCCGGATTCTCGACGAAGGACCAGGTGACGGATCTCTCCGGTCGCGGGGTTGGCATCGACGCAGTGTACAGCCGTGTTCGCGCTCTGGGAGGTTCTGTCGAGATCAAGACGGCGGCGGGGCAGGGCACCACGACCATTCTGCGGCTTCCGATCACGCTCGCGATTATCCGGGCTCTGCTGGCTCGGGTTCACGATGAGGTGTACGCGATACCGCTAACGCACGTTCAGGAGACGGTAGCACTGACACCGTCGCATCTGAAAACCGTGCGGGGACAGGAAGTCCTCCTCATGCGTGGAGATGTCTTGCCGTTGGTTCGGATGAGAACGCTGGCCAGCCAGCCTGTTGCGCAGGACGGAACGGCGCACGTGATAGTACTCGAGCTGGGCGAGCGCCGCATGGGACTGGTTGTGGACGAACTTTCAGGCCAGCAGGACATCGTCGTGAAGCACTTCGACGCTGTGCGTGGAGGCGCGGCACTTTTTAGCGGGGCAACGATCCTTTCGGATGGTTCCCCATCATTGATAGTGGACGTAGGCAGTCTCCTTTAGCGGAGCAGCAATGAGCGACATGACGACACTGAAGCCGAACCAACTCGATGCGTTGCGTGAGGTTGCCAATATCGGGGCGGGACATGCGGCCACGGCACTCTCCCAGATGACGGGAAACACCATCATGATCACGGTGCCGAAGATCAATGTGACCCGGCTCGAAGACGTTCCGGCTCAGCTTGACTCCGAGGACGAACCGATCGCCGCGGTATTGATGCACATGATGGGTGATTTAACTGGACGCACGCTTCTGATCTTTCCGCAACCAACGGCAGTGCGAATGGCCGAGCTCATGCTGCGCCGCCCGATCGGATCATCCAGGGATCTCGGCGTCATCGAGCAGTCCGCCATCAAGGAAGCGGGAAACATTCTCGCTGGCGCCTACATGAACGCGCTGAGCGAATTCATGGGGCTCATGCTGCTGCCATCTCCCCCCAGCCTGCACATCGACATGTCGGCAGCCATTCTGACCACGACACATCTTCAGTTCGGCTCCGACAAGGACCAGGTCGTCTCGGTGGAAACCGAGTTCATGTTGAAGGACGCTGGCGAGCATCTAAGAGGCTTCTTTCTGCTGCTTCCGGATGCGGCGTCGTTGCAGGCGATTCTTCGCGCTGTACGCCTCGCGTAGGGCAGTTGCGCCGTGCAGCAGGCATCCTCACTCACATCGGAGCGTGACCGCGCGGTCCTGAGATCGTTTGCGCGTCGCATCGACCCCTCTGATCCGGGAGCGCACAACAATCTCGGCGTGCTGTATTTCAACAAGGGTTTGCACGAGGAGGCGGCGCACGCTTTCACGCGTGCGTTGGAGATCGACCCGAAGATGCAGGTGGCACGTCGTAACCTGGAAATCGCCTATTTCAGCACCGGTTTCTACGACCGCCGGATGGCTCAACTCCGGGAGCGTCTCCGCGTTCACCCTGAGGATCGCGAGGCACGCTGGGAAGTAGGCCGCGCGCACGCCGCCCTCGGCGATACGCGCGAGGCGGTGGAAGAGTTTTCCCAGCTGCTCGAGTACCACTCGAACGATGTCGCGGCGATAATGCAGCTCGGACTCGCCGAGAAAGCCAACGGCGACATGGAGCGTGCGCAACAATGGCTGGAGCAGGCGCGTGGGCTCGATCCCACAAGCTCGCTCATCCATTTCTACGTTGGCGAGGTCCTCTACAATCGCGGACTCAACGATGAAGCTCTGGCTGCGCTTGCCGTAGCGATCGAGCTGAATCCGGACAATCCTGACGCCCACTTTCTCATGGCATTCGTGCTTGGTGACATGGGACGTCACGAGGAGGCACGCGCCGCAACGAAGCGCGCTGTGAAGCTCAATCCAGCGCTGTCTCGCGCGCAAGCCAATCTCTCGCTCGACCGGTACAACAGCGCGCGCTATGGCGAGCTGGTTCCGGAGCGTGAGGTTCGCCGTGCTCAGCAACGCATGGAAGTGTCCGAGGAAGGTCAGTTGGCGCACTACAGCCTCGGTTTGGCATTCAGACAAAAGGCGTACTATCCCGAGGCGTTGCGACAGTATCAAAGCGCTCTGGATCGGGGGGAGGATCGCGGACTGGTGCTGCAGGCGATCGCCGAAGTGCACCTGCTGACTGGAAATGCCGCTGCTGCCCTCTCCGCGTACGATGAAGTTCTGACCTCCAATCCCGACAGCCCGAAACTCTGGAACGAGCGCGGTGTCGCGCTGCATCAGTCGGGCGACTACGCCGGAGCGGCCGAATCGTATACACGGGCGATCGAGCTCGATCCTGCGTACGCGCTGGCGCTCAACAATCGTGGTGTGGCGCGATACCATGGCGGCGACATCGATGAAGCCATGGACGCCTTCCGGACTGTGCTCGAGATCCAGCCCGCATTCACAAAGGCGTGGCTCAATTTTGCGCTGCTGCAGTTGAAAGCAGGCCGGCATCAGCTGAGCCTCGAGGCATATCGTCAAGCGCTGGCAACCCACGCCGAGCACCCGGTGGCTTGGAACGGCGTCGGGCTGGTATTGGTGGAATTGCAGAAGCTTGAGAAGGCGCGCAACGCATTCGGCCGCGCAATCCAGGGTCGGCCAGACTACGCCGAAGCGCATTACAACCTCAGCTTCACACTCACGAGCCTCGGCGACTTCGATGGCGCGTTGCGCGAAACCAAGCGGGCGCTGGAGCTGGATCCCTATTACGTCGCCCAGAAGTTCGAGCTCGCGATCGATTTGCAGCACGAAGATCCGGAGATGACCATCGCACCGGAGCTGGGAGGCGAATCGCGAGTTGAGGGCGCGATCGACGCGTTTGCCTTCGATTCCAACATTCTGAATTCGCTTTTCGCGGAGCTCAAACCTGAGACCGTTGAGGGGAAGGCTCCCGTGAACGCCGGGGATCCATACGCGCTCGCCACTGATTATCTCTCCAAGGGAATGCTGGACCGGGCGTCTGCCGAGATCAGCCGGGCCACTGGCCGAGGTGCCGAACGGGGCCGCGGTCTCATCCTTCTCGGGGATGTTTTCGCCCGTCAGACTCTGTGGGGAGAGGCCCTCGATCGTTATCGGGAGGCGCGCCAACACCTCGGCGACTCGCCTGCGGTTCTCGCCGGAGAGACGCGGGCACTCCTGAAGCTGGGACGCGCCGATGAGGCGATCGGCTCCGCCGCCACATTGCTCGCGGCCGGGGAGCCGGACGTAGCCACGTTGATGCTGGTGGCCGAAGCGCGGCGGGCTGTTTCCGATCATCGCGGGGCAAGAGAGTTACTCGACCTTGCGCGCGGTGCGGCGCCGAATCGCGCGGATGTGCTCAAGGAAACCGGTGATGCAGCGCGGGCCGCGGGCGACATGGACGGTGCGATGCTGGCATACCGAGGCGCGCTTGCGCTCGACGGCCAACTTGCGCTCGCTCGCTTGGAGCTCGCCCGGCTTCTATCGGCGGCTGAGCGCACCGAAGAGGCCGAGGCGGAGCTGGTAGCAGCGCTCGACGCGGTCCCCACTTACGTGGATGGCGCCCTTGAACTGGCGCGAGTTCGGCGCAAGGCCGGCAAGCACGATCAGGCGCTCGAGCCGCTGATAGGACTTCTGCAAGGCGATCCGTATCACATCGAGGCGTTACTCCTTCTGGCCGCGACGCTTCTCGACCTTGGTCGTCAGGATGATGCGGCCGTTGGGGTGGCGCGCATACTACGAGCTGATCCGGACCACGCCGGAGCGATCTACTACGAGGGCGTCGTAATGGCCGGACGAAACCTGTATCGCGATGCGATCGAGTGCTGGGATCGTGTGGTGCGGCTGGCGCCCTTGAGCGAGTGGGCTGATCGCGCGCGGCGTGGTGCCCGAACGGCTGTAGAGCTTCGCCGCATCTTCGCCGACGACCACGCTCGCGAGGAGATGGCTTATGCCGATTGAAGGACCGCTTCGCGAGCTCGGCATTCACGACGTCTTCCAGCTTCTCGATCTGAGCCGCAAGACGGGCGCGCTCACGGTAACCTCGGCGCTTCGTGACAATCAGGGTCACGTCTACTTCGATCGCGGGGCCGTCATCTTCGCGACTGTCCGGAGTAACCCTCGGCCACTTGGAGAGCTCCTGCTTCGCGCCGGCAGAGTGACCCAGGGGGACCTTGATCGCGCACTGGCGGTGCAGAGGCACGAGGCCAGAGCGCGTGCGATCGGTGAAGTGCTGTGCGAGCAGGGTGTGATCACACGCCGGGAGCTCGAGCGACAGGTTCGTTTTCAGGTTGAGGAAATCATTTTCGAGCTCATGTCCTGGACGGAAGGATACTTTTCCTTCGAGGAGCGCAACGTCGAAGATGCGCCCGCCGAGGCGAACGTCCGCATCGCGACGGAATCGCTGCTCATGGAGGGTGCCAGGCGCATCGACGAGTGGGCTCGCATAGAGCGCACCGTGCCGGATGCCGGAGTCGTGCCTGCCCTCGCGTTCGCCAGTGAGGATCACGCTTCGCACCTCGATTTACTCCCTGCAGAGTGGGAAGTGCTCGCGGAGATAGATGGCGCCAGAGACATTCGCGGAATCGCCACGCATCTGGCACGCAGCGAATTCGATGTCGCCAAGGTCGTCTATGGTCTTGTCTGCACCGGAATCGCTGAGGTGCACGTGGCTGTCCGCGGTACTCAGGCACCCATTGAATCGGATGACGCTGCTTCACATTTCAGCCGCGCGCGTGCGGCGCTGGCGGATGGCAAGCCGGAGCGCGCGCTGGAGGCTGCCCGCCAGGGCGTAGCCGGCAATCCCGAGTCGGGGGACGGGCGGTTCGTTCTGGCCGTGGCGCTCACGCGCGTGGGCCGTCATGCCGATGCCGCGGAGGAATTGAGGCGTGCTGTGCAGCTGGACGCCCTGAATCCCGATATTCATCTGGAGATGGGTTACTCCGCGGCGCGGCGGGGGGAGTTCGCCGGAGCCGTCGCCGCCTGGGCGCGGTACGTGCGCATGACTCCAGCTGCGGACGCAGCTTTAGTCACTGCGGACATGGAGGCGGCCGCGCGCCTAGGCAGCGCACTCCGGGAGCGCGGATATGTCTGACCAGATTCGCCATTTGAGCGACGAACTAGCCCGGGATCCCTCCAGCCTCGTATTTCTGCAGCTTGGCGAAACCCTGCGTACAAGCGGGCAGTTGGACGTCGCGCTACGCGTTTCGTTGCGTGGGCTGGAGCGTCATGCTTACAGCGCGGAAGCGCACGATCTGCTCGCGCGAATCTGCGCGGACCGCGGCGAGCTGCAGCGGGCATTGGACGAGTGGGACATGGTTCTCCGGCTCGATCCTGGACATTATGGTGCCCGCAAGGGAATGGGCTTCGTGCTCTATAAACAAGGACGGTTCTCCGAATCGGAGCAGTACTTGCGCGAAGCAGCGGCAAGCGGCGAGGGCGATGCGTCGATCTCACATGCGCTTGCCAGCGTGGAGCGCATGCTGAGGCCGGAGGTTCAGCAGCCGCAACCGGAGTCTGCAGCGCCATCGCGGAACGACGCGCGTCGGTTGTTCGCCGATATCCTCGCCGACGGGGACCAGACCGCCTTGCTGATCGACTCTTCCGGTCTCGTACTGGCCGGCGCGTACATCTCTGCCGAGGGGCACGAGGTCGCGGAGGAGATCGGAGCTGCACTGAGCGGGGTCAGGGAAGAGGCCGAGCGCGCCATGCGTCACCTGCCTCTCGGTGCGTGGACTTCGATCTCATTTGAAGCCGAGGCTGCTACCGTCGCGATGGCGCCAGTCGCAAACGGCGCACTGGTCATGGTGGCCGCTGATCCGGCAATGCCGCAGGGTTTCGTTCGGCGCGTGCTCGAGAGTTGCGCGGCGCGCTCCAGAAGCTGGCTGACGGGAGCAGCGTGAACACGCTTTTTTCGCTATTGACGCCTTTATCGCGGCGGCGTGGCGTGGTTGGATGCGTGGTCGCTGATGCTCACGACGGCATCGTGGTCGAGGCCGTCGTACGCCAGGGTGTCAACTCAAATACGGTTGCAGCGCTGGCGGCATCGCTGTACGGCGGGGCCGTGCAGTCTGCGCGCGCTGCCGGGATGGGTGAGGTCGGATTTCTCCGGCTGGAAGCCGAGCGCGGTCATGTCTTCGCGATTGGTTGGGGCGACCTCGTGCTTGTTGTCATTGCTGATGTGTCGGTGAACGTTGGACAGTTGCGGGTGGACATGCTGAAATCGCGGGAAAGTCTGGCGTGACTGTAACGGTCGCTGAAGCCTGGGTCGAGGAGCCACTACGGCGCTTCGTTGACGACGCACGTGTCGTCTTCGCGCTATTGGTGCATCCAAGCGGCCAGGTCATGGGACAGCATGGATTCACGCGTGCCGTTGATGTGATGTCGGCGTGCGCACTGGCCGCCGCGATCAACGCCTCGGCGGGTGCGCTTGGCCGCGAGCTCGAAGCGCGTCCGTTTCAGGAGCTATACCACGCCGGACTCGAGCGTCAGGTTTTTCTGGCCGAGGCCGTAACGGTACGCGGCGCGTGCGTACTCATTACCGCGTTCGGTCGGGAGACATCCCTCGGGCTGGTGCGCTTGTACTTTCAGGAGTTCCGCCAGGCGCTTGCGGCAGCGGCACCCCAGGCAGAGAAGGCCGGCCCTGTTCTGGCCGCCGACTTCGAGCGGGAGCTCGACCGGAGCATGGCCGTGTTGTTCGGGCGAGCGCGTCCGCGCGACCTGACTCCCGTCTAGCGAGCGACAGGCCGTGTCACTCGTCAACTACGCTACGCGCGAGATTACCTGCAAGATCGTCTACTATGGCCCGGGCCGTTCGGGCAAGACGACCAACCTGCATCACATCTACGAGCAGGTGCCGGAGGATCGCAAAGGGAAGATGGTATCGCTGGCTACGCAGACAGACCGCACGCTTTTTTTCGACTTTCTTCCTCTAGATCTCGGCATGATCTCCGGCTTTACAACGCGGCTTCAGCTCTACACGGTGCCGGGCCAGGTGTACTACCAGACCACCCGCAAGCTCGTGCTGCAGGGCGCCGACGGTCTCGTTTTCGTTGCGGACAGCCAGGCGCGACAGCTTGGCGAGAACATCGAGAGCATGCAGGATCTTCACGCGAATCTCTCCGAGCAGGGAGTGGATGTTCGCACTTTGCCGCTGGTAATCCAGTACAACAAGCGCGACCTCCCCGCCGACATGACATTGCGCGTGCCCGAGCTCGAGGACGCCCTGAACTTTCGTGGCATCCCGTCGTATTCCGCAGACGCGGTGCACGGTGCGGGTGTTTTCGAGACGCTGCGCGGTATCTCCGAGATCGTGCTGCGCAAGCTCAGCGCGCCCGCGATGGCAGGCAGCAAGTAGCATGTCTCACATTGAATCGGATCCGCGCTATCGCTTCGAGACTTTCGTGGTCGGGGCGACCAATCGGCTTGCGGTAGCGGCATCGCGGGCTGTTGCACAAGCGCCCGGCTCGTCCTACAACCCCCTTTTCGTGTACGGGGCTTCCGGACTCGGAAAAACGCACCTTCTCGTCGCGGTCGGGCAGCTCGCGGTTCAGCTTCACCCTGGACTGCGTGTCCGGTACGTGCCGCTCGACGAATGGGTCGACGAGCTGCACGCTGCCGTCGCGAGTGCACAGATGGACGCCTTCAAAGCGCGATATCACGAAGTCGACTTGCTGATTCTCGACGATGTGCAATTTCTTGCCGGAAGACGGGAAACCCAGAGCGAGATGCTCAGGTTGTTCAACTTTCTGCATCGCGGCGGTTGCCAGATCATACTGGCGAGCGACAGGGCGCCCAACGAGATCTCTGATCTGGACCAGCGGCTTCTCACGCGGCTCTCGGGTGGGCTCATTGTTGACCTCGACATGCCGGATTACGAGACTCGCGTCGCGATCCTCCAGCGCAAGTGCGAAGAGCGCAATGCGCGGTTCGAGTCCGGCGTGATCGAAGCTGTTGCACGACTGGGTCACGGGAACGTACGGGAGCTTCAAGGGGCGCTCACCCGCCTTGTCGCTTTCCAGCGGCTCGGAGAAATATCCGTAACGGCGCGCAATGTCGGCGAGCTGCTTGGCGCGGATCCGGTGCCGGAGCCCTCGGTGCCGGCCGTTTCCAACGAGTTTGGCAATTTTCTCTCAGACATCACAGTCGCGGTGGCGCAGCACATCGAGTCGTGGCGCGCGAG
This sequence comes from Gemmatimonadaceae bacterium, assembly GCA_014379205.1. Lineage (GTDB taxonomy): Bacteria > Gemmatimonadota > Gemmatimonadetes > Gemmatimonadales > Gemmatimonadaceae > JACMME01. Next base: position 49,284 of record JACMME010000092.1, on the reverse strand, counting down.
GCTGAGCGAGGCAGTGGCGACCTGGAACGCGCGAGGCTATCGGACTGCCTCACTCGAGCGAGCGCTGTCAGGACAGGACGTTCCGGACGTGGATGCGCTGCTACAGGCCTTTACTGCCTCTGTGGCGCGGTTACAGACACTGGAACGCAATGCCGCCTCCGATCCGGCCGTTGCGGGCTCGGCGGCATTTCGGGATCCCGAGAGGCTCGCTGAAGCGGAAGCCATCTCCGCAGCTGCCCCGGGCGTCCCCAGAGTGGCGCAACAGCCGGCAGGAAAATTCTCTCGCGACACTTTCGAGACCGGCTCTTCCAATCAGTTCGCCGTCAAAGCAGCGGACGCTGTAGTGCGGGAGCCCGGACGGCGGTACAACCCCCTGTACATCCACGGCTCGGCGGGTACGGGCAAGTCGCACCTTGGACACAGCATCGCAAGCGAGATCCTCGCTTCGAGTGGAGGCGCACACAGCATTGCAGTGCTGGGGGCCGACGCTTTCTCGCAGGAGCTCATAACGGCGCTGCAGGAGGGCGCGATCGAGCGCTGGCGGTCGCGCTACAGATCTCTGGACGTTCTGGTCCTCGACGACGTGCAGAACCTGGCCGGCAAGAGCGGTACGCAGGAAGAGTTCTTCCATCTCTTCAATGCTCTCTTCACCGAGGGAAAACAGATCGTGCTCGTGAGCGACCGGGTACCTCGCGCACTGGATGGCGTGGGAGACAGACTTCGCTCCAGGTTTGAGGGTGGCCTGGTGGTTGAGATCGAGAGACCCGACCAGGAACTGAGGGAGCGGTTGTACGCGCGCGCTCTCAGCGCGCTCGGCCAGGAGCCGAGCGTCGATCTTGTGACATTCCTGGCCGGACGCACTCCTGCGACTGCAACCGAGATCGCTGAAGCCGCCAAACAGCTCGTACAGCTGGCAGGCGGAGTGCGGGAGCTCACAGTCGCTACCGCTCAGAGCATCTTCGGGAAAACGCGTGACGGCGTGGATACACAACGTCCCACGCAAAGAGTCGTAACGTCGCGTGTTCAGGTAATTGCGTTGGAGGACGGCAGCTTCTTCCTGCCAGCTGACAAGACGATCTGGGACTGGCCGGACGTGGGCGGGCGGCTGATCGAGGAACTGCGATAATGGCCATTCGCGGCAGTCTCAGGGAAGCCAGCCTTCCGGACGTGCTTCAACTTCTGGCGCTGGGCAAAAAGACAGGCTGCCTGAGCGTTACGGACCGGAGCAGCTTCGGATACATCTACTTCGACAAGGGCCGCATCACTTACGCGACCATAGTCAACAGGCGCGACAGGCTGGGCGAGATTCTCGTCAAGAACGGGGTCGTCAGCTCCGAGGCATTGCAGGGAGCGGTCGCCGCGCAGGGTAAGCACAACAAGCGATTGGGACAGGTGCTGGTCGAGCGGGAGCTGCTCTCCTCAGAGGATCTGAAGCAGTACATCCATGTCCAGATCGAAGAGGCGGTCTTCTATCTCTTCACGTGGACCCAGGGGACGTTCAGCTTCGATGCAGGCGTGCTCCCCGACGATCGCGAGAGTGTTGTCTCCATCAATCCGGAGTCGCTCCTCCTCGAGGGTGCGCGGCGGGTGGATGAATGGAGCCTGATCGAGAAAAAAGTCCCCAGTTTCGACATCATTTTCGCTGTGGATCGGGGACGCCTGAAATCCAGCGAAGTCGTTCTTACTCCTGAGCAGGAGCGGCTCGCGCGTCTCATAGATGGCAAACGCGATGTGACCGCGCTGATCGACGAGTCCGGTTTGGGCGAGTTCGACGTCGGGAAGGCGCTGTACGGACTGGCCACAGCCGGATTTCTGGAACGGGTGGGGCAGTCCAGGATCGTGCAGGAAACGGCCAGCAGCGCTCGCGTTGAAGAGCATCGCAACCTCGGCGTAGCCTTCTACAAGACCGGAATGCTGGAGGAAGCAATGCGGGAGCTGAAACGTGTGTGCGAGCTTCGCCCGCATGACGCACACGCGCGGTTCTACATAGGCCTGGTCGCAATGCGAGGGCGTGATTGGAGTGGCGCAGCTGCACTTTTCAGGGAATTGTCCACCAACCCCGCAGCCAAGCCGGCTGTCTTTCATAATCTTGCGTATGCGTTGGAGCGGCTCGGTCAGCTGGACGATGCGCTGGCCGCGCTTGGCGGCGCCGTCGCCAGCGGAGCGGCCGACGATGCGCAGGTGCGAACCTCTCGTGGTGTGGTTCAGCTCAAGCGGGGAGATGCAGCTCTCGCTGATGCGACGCTGTCGAGCGCGCGGCCGCATTTCGGCAAGCGAGCTCCGTCGGCGGCCTGGTTTCACTATTCCGCGCTGGCCGCCGCGATGATGGGCGACCTCAACCGGGCTGTCGCTCTCTGCGGCGAAGGGCTCGCGGCGCATCCTCATGCCGCGGTACTGCACAACACCCACGCAACCATTCAGGAGCGCCGGGGCGATTCGCGGGCCGCCGTACAGGCCGCCGAGTCAGGGCTTCGAGAGGACAGCACGCTGCCTCAGCTGCACAAGAATCTCGGGGACTGTCTTTACCGCGCGGGACGGTATGACGAAGCAACGGACGCATACGAGCGTGCCGCAAAGCTGGATGAAAATCTGGGCGCCGATCTGTACTTCAAGCTCGGTAACATCCGGTACAAGAAGCAGGACCGCGAGCAAGCCATTTCTTTCTGGGAACGGGCCCTCGCGCTGGAGCCGGCGAACGACCTGATCCGGAACAACCTGGACCTTGTGCGTAGCGTGACGACATGACCATGGGCGCACCTCCCGAGACGGATGTGCAGTTCTCTGCGCTCATGGAAAAGATCTCGCGCGAGCGCGGATTTGGCTGTGCGAGCTACAAGGAGAAGTGCTTGCGGCGTCGTATCGCCGTTCGTATGCGAGCGACCGCTGTGCACACTTACGAAAGCTATGCGTCGATACTGGACCGCGACGATAAGGAGTACGATCTCCTGCTCGACGCACTCACGATCAACGTCACCAAGCTTTTCAGAAACTGGGATGCGTTTGAAAGGGTTGCCCGGAACGTTATTCCAGCCATCTGGCAGGGACAGAATGAGCGCATTCGTGTCTGGAGCGCCGGCTGCGCATCCGGCGAGGAGCCCTACTCCCTGGCGATCCTCTTTCATCGGCACGCGCTGATGGTACGTGAAACACGAAGACTGAACCGCGTTGGAATAGTCGCTACCGACATCGATCGGGGCAGCTTGACGGCCGCCGCTCGTGGCGCCTATCAGCTGCAGGCCTTCGCCGACACTCCCGACGAAATACGCAGGGCGTATTTCTCACCGGACTATCCGGCAGAAGTAGTTCCGGAGGTGAAGGCCTTGGTGCGTTTCGAGCGGCGGGATCTTCTTCGCGAAGCTCCCCCGGAGACCGGTCTGCAGCTGATCCTCTGTCGCAATGTGATCATCTACTTTGACCGGGCTACTCAGGAAGCACTGTTCGAGCGCTTCCATGCTGCGCTGGCGCCCGGAGGTTTTCTGGTACTGGGAAAGGTGGAAACGCTTCTCGGTGCCATACGGACACGGTTCGCGGCAGTCGATGCGCGCGAACGCATCTTCCGGAAGCTATGAGCGAAATTCGTGTCAAAGTCGCCGACTTCGCGGTCGCCGGCACCGGAGCGGTGATCGCCACCATAGGACTCGGCTCCTGCGTTGCGATAGCGCTGTACGACCCACTCGCACGCGTCGGCGGACTTGCGCACATCCTTCTGCCGTCTGTGGGAATGTCACAGGACCGTGAGAACCGCGCAAAGTTCGCGGGCACAGCCGTGCCGCTGCTGATAGAGCAGATGCGGGCGATCGGCGGTCGTGTCGAAAGGATGCGGGCGAAGATTGCGGGTGGAGCAAGCATGTTTACCGCACTGCTGCCTACATCGGGAATTCAGATGGGCGAGCGCAACATCCTCGCGACCCGCGATGCACTTACGCGCGCGCAGGTGCCGCTCATCTCCGAGGATGTTGGTGGAGATCACGGCAGGAGTGTCTATTTCGATGTCACCACCGGCAATGTCCTCGTGAAGTCCCTGAGACGTGGCGACGTCACGATCTGACGCACGCACCGTTCTCGTCGTCGATGACAGTGCGTTCATGCGCAAGGTCGTTTCCGAGGTGGTTGACGCGTCCGGCGACTTCCGGGTCATTGGAACGGCGCGCAACGGACTGGATGCTCTGAGCAAGATCCACGCGCTCGACCCGGCAATCGTCACGCTTGACGTGGAAATGCCCGAGCTCGATGGCTTGCAGACGCTCGGATACATCATGAGCGAGACGCCGCGGCCTGTTGTGATGCTGAGCGGTGTGGCAACCGAGCGCGCCGATGACCTCACAATTCGGGCGCTGGAGCTCGGTGCGGTGGACTTCGTTCGCAAGCCCTCAGGTCAGATCAGCCTGGACATCGCGGCAGTGGGCGACCGCCTGCTCAATGCGTTGCGGGCGTGCGAAAATGCCAACATTGGCGGTGTGCGGATGCTTTCGCGTCCGCTCCCCGTGGCCAGTGAACGCGTTTCGCCGCGCACGCTCGTCAGGGCCACGCGCGTTGTCGTGATTGCCGCATCGACGGGGGGTCCGCGCGCACTAGCCGAGGTCGTTCCGAATCTGCCACGTACTCTCGGAGCGGCAGTCTTGATAGTTCAGCACATGCCCGCCGGTTTCACGCGCAGCCTCGCTGAGCGGCTGAACCTTCAGAGCCATTTGCATGTGAGTGAAGCGAAAAACGGAGAATCCGTGGTGCACGACCGGGTGTACGTCGCTCCTGGTGGATATCACATGTCGATAAGTGCCGAAGACTCGGGTTTTTGCATCACCCTGGACACTTCTCCGGCGATATGGGGAGTCCGTCCGGCTGCGGATCCGCTCTTTCGATCAGCCGCAGCCCACTTCGGCCGCGCGTCGGTAGGCGTTGTCCTGACTGGGATGGGTCGCGATGGCGCGGCTGGGCTACGTGCCATTAGTGACGCCGGCGGCATAGGCCTGGCGCAGGACAAGGCCACCTCCGTGATATACGGCATGCCCCAGGCGGCGCTCAGCGGTGGAGGTGCACATAGAGTCCTTCCGCTTGACGAAGTGGCTTCCACAGTGGTGGAAACGCTGAACGGAACCTTTGTGCGTGAACCATTGTGACGTCCTGTGCCGCACGATGGTCTTGAGTAAGGACAGCACCGGACTTCGCCCATTTTTCGACTGACATGATGACATGATCACCAAACAGAAAACACGGAAAGCGGGACCGCGGAGTCGCTTACCTCTGCGTCCGTCGACTGCGCCACCGACTGCGCCGCCAACCAAAATTGCGCACGATGAAATGGTCACGGAATCTCTCGCTAACGAGCCGCTTCTCAACCTCGATGCGGCAGTGCAAGTCGGCGATGGAATGAGTGTGCTTAGCTCCGGGGATCTGGAATCAATAACCGGGGACCAGGACTTCTCCTTGCCTGCCAGAAGGAGGTCACTGAGCGTTCGCGAGCTGATCGCGATCGGCCTCGGTCAGGTCGAGCTGCTGTCCTTCCGTGTCGGTAATGAAATGTTCGCAATCGACCTTGCCTGCGTCGAGGAAGCTGTGGAATCTGACGCCGTACACGCGGTTCCGGACATGCCCGAAGCGATGCTTGGGTTCATTGAGCTTCGCGGGAGACTGGTGCCCGTTTTCTCTCCGTCAAACGTCCTCTGCGCACAGCTGTCCGGCACCGATGGAGTGACGCTGCTCATGCGGAGCGGTGATAGGCGTGTAGGAATTGCCGTTGATGATGTAGAGGATGTCATAGTGGTCGACATGCCCGCTCTCCGCCATCCAATGCTGCACAATGCCGGTGACGGCCTGCTCCTGGGTGTAGCGGCGTCTGGCTCCGGACTGGTGGGCATTCTCGACGGATCTGCTCTGGTAGCCGCTTGTACGGGCCATTCATTTGCGGAGGCGGTATGAGTGCAGCGACCCTTCGCCAGCTGGTGACTTTTCGGCTCGGCGCCGATCACTTCGCGGCCGACATATATGCTGTGGAGCGCGTGCTGCGTTATCAGCAGCCCACCGCGATTCCGAATACGCCTCGATGGATCGAAGGAGTCATTGACTACCAGAACCAGGTCGTCCCGGTAATAAGTCTGCGGCGCCGGTTCGAGCTGGAAGTTGTGGACGCGAAGCTCGAGACGCGGATCCTGGTCTTCAATACCTCTGATGGCTGGATAGGCGCGGTAGTGGACGCCGTGCTCGAGGTGATCACCGTAACACCCGATCAGCTGGCGCCCCCACCCAAGCTCTTTCGCGGACTGTCATCGGAATATCTGCAAGGGCTGGTGCGGCGCGAAAAGGGGCTGGTGGTGTGTCTCGATGTGACGCGTCTGCTCACCGCTGACGAGCGGATGGCGTTGCAGAGCGTGGCTTCCGAGTCGATGGCGAGGGCGTAGATGTCGGGTACGGACTTGCGGTCGCGCTTCGCCGATTTGTCGAGCCGTCTCGACAAGGCGCCGGTAACTCCGGGTGATGATCGCGATACGATTCGAACCGACATCATTGCGCTGTTCAAGTGTGTGGACGCCGAGATCTCGCAGCTGAGCGAGCTCAAGGAAGAGCTCAAGCGCCTCGCGGAGCGCTGGAAACAGACCCAGGGTCCAGCGGCAGGACCGCCTTCGCTGGCTCCGAGGTTCACGGGAGTGCAGCCCGTCATTCGCTCCGATCACCTGAATGCCTCATCGTTCGTCGAAAAGGGATGGAGCCTCATTGCGCTCGGTGACCACGACGGCGCGGAGCGAGCGCTTCACAAAGGACTGGAGCTCGCGCCCGATGACCCACAGGCCGAATCACTTCTCGGATGGGCCTTGATGCTGCAGGAAAAATATGACGATGCGTTACTGAGCTTTCAGCGCGTTCTGATGCGGCAGCCGGGAAATGCTCTCGCCAGGGTAAACGTGGGATACATTTGCCTCAAGAAGGGAATTTTCGGAGAAGCCATAGAGCATCTGTCGAAAGTCATGCGCATCGACAATGATCGGAAAGCCACGCTATACGCGCATTTCTATCTCGGGCTGGTCTATCTGGAACGCGAGATGTATGAGGATGCACAGGCATTCTTTCGAAAGAGCATCGAGCTGGGTCCCAATCTGTTGGAAGCGCATTATGAGCTTGGGCGTTCCCTCTGGTTTGCAGGGTCGCGAGACGATGCGAAGGAGGCGTGGCGCAAGGGTGCGCTCGCGAACAAGTTCAACCCATGGGGAAAGCGCTGCGCGGAGATGTTGAAGCACACGGAGGGGGGCGGCGTGCTGCCGCGAGCGCACTAAGGTTCGCGCTTCTGGCCACTGTGGCGGCCTGTTCTGCAAATGCCCAATCCTCCAACAGCTCCCCGATAAGAATCGAGCGCGGACGCTTCACCGCGGTTGCATACCCGAGTGATCGACATCTCGTACGTTCACTCCTGGATCATGCTGTCGCAAATGACAGCTTTCCAGGACTCGCGCGGCCAACGCAACGTGTATTGCTCGCGGTTGCGCCGGATGAGCGACGCTTTCGCGAATGGGTAGGACCCTCCGCGCCCGAATGGGGAGTTGCCATTGCGGTGCCTCGGGAGCGCAGAATCATCATGCAGGGACGGAGTGCATCGTCCGAAGCGGGCAATCCGGTTCGTGTCTTCCGGCATGAGCTGGCGCATCTCGCATTACACGAAGCGCTCGAGGACCTTCCGCCACGCTGGTTCGATGAGGGCTACGCATCATACGCAGCTGGCGAGTGGGGACGCGAGGAAATACTTGCAACCAGCATAGCTCTCGTCGTGCGCCGTATTCCGTCGCTCGATTCGCTGGATAATGAATTCCATTCCGGTAGCAGCCGGGCGTCAGCGGCCTATGCTTTGGCATATCGCGCGGTCAGCGACATAGCGAGGCTGGACTCACAGCGTGGACTGACACTGTTTTTCAGGTACTGGGCCGAGGAACGCGACATTGAACGCGCCTTTCGTGCCGCCTATGGTATCACGCTTCACGATTTCGAGCGGCGCTGGAAAGAGCGCACGATCCGCCGGTATGGCGTAATCGCACTGGTGGCCGACTTTACGTTGGTGATAGGACTGTTCATGCTCCTCGTCCTGCCGCTATATGTTACCAGAAGAAAGCGTGACAGGCGTCGCCTTGCAGGTTTGATCGCCGCTGATGAGGCGTCCGAGCGTGCTGCGCGCGAGAGCGCGCTCGAGGAGCTTCTTGGCAGTCTGCCTCCAGCTTCGCCCAACGACACGCCGCCGCGCACGCCCCCAGCCGCACCCTCGCCGTAACTACCGGTGTGACGGTTGCTTGACACGCTCTGGCGGTACGTCTACACTACTCTAAAGCAATGGCAAACTCCCAGACAGGTACTCGCTCGCGCTCCCTCATGTGGTGGGGCGCTGCCGCTCTAGCACTTCTCGCCGGTTATGTCGACCTTGCACGGGGTGGTGAGACGATCGCTCCAATTCTGCTCGTTTTGGGCTACTGCGTGCTTATTCCAGTCGCCATCCTTAAATAGACAGTGGGTAGCGCGGAACTCTTGACCGTCTACGGGTACACTGTCAGGAGAGGATGCGCCGACTGTCGTATGCCGCGGGCGAATAGCTCAGTTGGTTAGAGCGCCTGCCTTACACGCAGGATGTCGGGGGTTCGAGTCCCTCTTCGCCCATTCGTGGTACAACGAAGCTCGCGCATTTTGGTCAGTGGCACACCTGTTCAACACCCCGGAGGTTACGACTGTGAAGGCATTTCGGCTTCAGGCAAGCATCGCTGGCCAGGTAGTACTCCTTGCGGGCTTGGCCGTTAGCGTACCCGTCAGCAGCTCTGCGCAACAACGTACGCGCGTCCAGGCTCCTCCAGAAGGCACGTCCCGATTCGTGGTTCCAGCCCTTCGGTCCAAGGAAAAGGGTTTGGGTGTTCAGGCCGCTGATGCGATCAGATCACGGCTCGCTCAGGATTTTCCGCTGAAGGAACTGTATGTCATCGACAAGAACAACATCAGCGGGATTCTGGAAGCTTCAGGCTTTCAGCCGAACGAAGCGCCTGACCGGGTAACGGCAAGGTTGCTCGCTCAGCAACTGCGCGCCGATCAGTACCTCGAGGGAGTGGTTAGCAAGGAAGGCGGAAACTACCGAATAGAATCGGCGATGGTGCTCGCTCGCGACAACGCATGGGTCCAGCCACTACCGGTTGCGGAGGGCGGGCGGCTTCTTGAGGCGGCAACCAAAGTCTCGCGATCGTTGCAGGAAGCGCGCAAGCAGCTTCCCAACACCGAGAAATGCGTTAACGCTCTGCGTGATGGAAAGAATGACGTGGCGATGACCACGGCACGCGCTGCAATCGCCGCATATCCAAATTCTACATACGGACGCGTTTGCCTTGCGCAAGCAATGGTGAACACCAAGGCGCCGATAGATTCGGTGATCGCCATAACAGGGAAAACGCTGGAGATCGATCCGCGCAACAAGCTGGCGTTGCAGATCGCTGCGCAGGCATATACGGATTCCAAGAATGAAGACAAGGCCGTCGAAACGTGGACCCAGCTAGTCGCCTATTACCCGACGGATGTGAAGGCGGTAGAAACGGCTGTTCGGGAAATTGCTGCGAGCGGAAACCCGCGTCAGGCGGCGCCGATCATTCGCAAGGCCGTGGAGGAGAATCCAGGGGATCCGAACCTGGTTCGGCTCAACTTCCTTATCCTGCTCGCGGCTCGCGAGTGGAAGACCGCGATTACGGCTGGAGAAGACATGGCGCGCCTGGACACGGCGGCTGTCGATACCATTTTCTTCAATCGGCTCGCCACGGCGTACGCTTCCGATAGTCAACCGCAGAAGGCTGCCGAGACGACGGCGCGGGGAGTCGCCAAGTTTCCAAACAATGCTGCGCTTTTAACGCTGCACGCGCGCGTTCTCAAGCAGGCCGGGCAGACGCAGCAGTCGGTTGAAATGGCAAGGCGTGCACTCGCCATGGAGCCCAAAAACGTGACCGGTTGGTTGTCGCTAGCCGACGCGCAGGCGGAGCTTAACCTGCCGGATAGCGCGGTCGCGGCCTTGCAAATGGCGATGCCTAACGCAACAGATGCGGAGAAGCAGGCAATCGCTCAGCGGCTGTTGATTATAGGAAACGGTGCGTACAAGGCGGGTACAGCGTCCAAGAACCGTGCGGACTTCACGCGCGCGGTGAATATTCTGGCTCTGTCTGACAGCATAAGCGCGACGCCGCAGGCCAAGTTTCTGCGCGGTGTTTCCGCGTTTCAGATAGCGGCCTCAATCGCCCAGGAGAACCAGAGTGCGAAGGATTGCGCCTTGGCCCGTACGGCCCAGGACATGATGGTCATTGCGCAGATAAACGTTCCGGCGGGTGGTAGCTTTGCACCCGAGCCTGCCAAACAGGTCCTAGGGCAGATCGCGCAGTTCGGTCCTGCCATCGAGGGTCAATTCAAGAAGTTCTGCAAATAGGGCTTCACGCTCGCGAAACCTCGGCCCCGCTGCTCCGACAAGGAGTGGCGGGGCCGCTGTCATATTGATGGATTGGCGGGCATCGGTTGTGTTACCGACAGACTGGGTGGTCAGGTCGCTTCAGTCTGTTCCGGCAGGTGTGGAAGGTGTACCCAGAGATCGCGGGGGCGGGCGCGGTATGCCATCACCTTTCCGGTCAACGGCTCACCGTCGAGGTTCACGCTCACGGTGCGGCGCGTGGTTATCGTCATTGACTCGACCTGCGTGTAATGGACACCTTCTTCGCCGATGTGCTCTCCCTTACGCACCTTGAGCAGCAATTTCGCGAAGTCTGCTCGCGGCTGTGCTTCGACGATACATACGTCGAGCAATCCGTCGGTCACGAGTGCATTGGGTGTCACCAGAGTTCCGCCGCCGGTCATTCGGCCATTGGAAACGGCGAAGAGAAGAAACTTCGTCCGCAGCTCGAACCGTGGTCCGATGAAGTGACCGGAGTAAGGTCGAAGATCGGCGAACTTGCGCATACCGGTGATGGCGTACGCCAGAGGCCCAAGCGCTTCCTTCGCACCCAATGGAGTCTCCGCTGTGGCTTCAGCACCCACACCGCCGGTAGACACGTTCAGAAAGCGTCTGCCATTCAGCTCCGCGGTATCTATCTGCATGGGATCGTGGTGCAGAATTACGTCCATGGCCTGACCGACGTCGTCGGGAATCCCCGTCTGCCGGGCAAAATCATTCGCAGTACCCAGGGGGATGATTCCCAGAGGCACCTTGCTGCCGCTCAGCCCATTCACGACTTCGTTCACAGTTCCATCTCCGCCGAATGCAATGACGGCGTCCAGTCCGCTTTCGGCACCCTCGCGCGCAAAGCGTTCCGCATCACCTTTTTCCCAGGTGATTCGCGGGTCTACGACATGTCCCTTTTCGCGCACCCACGTGACCAGGTGCCGAAGCGCGGGCTGGTCGGCGCGTGCACCATGGATCACGAAAAGGAGCCTTCGTCGGTCACGCGAACTGGTCAAGCGGGGATACCTGTGCGATTGGTTGCCTGGCAGGTTGGCCGCGCCAGGGGATCAGGTCCGAAATGATGACTGTATACCAACGCAGCGAGGGATGGGTGAGTCCGTACCATGCCCCCGTTCTCGTTGCCAGGGTCCTCGAGGTCCTGCAGGGCCGCGGAGCCGTACTCGATGGGACTCTTGGCGGTGGTGGCCATGCACAGGCGCTTTTGGAACACGGCGCGATGGTAACTGCATTGGATCGCGATCCGCAAGCCGTAATTGTAGCGGCGGAGCGACTGCGGCCGTATCTGGATGCCGACCGGTTGCGTATCTTCGCAGGCAACTACGCTCTGCTGGATGACATTGCTGAACTGGCGAAGACGCGCTTTGACGGTATCCTGCTCGACCTCGGTGTGTCCTCTCACCAACTCGATGATAACGCGCGCGGATTCTCATTTCGTCCGGGTGCGCCTCTCGACATGAGAATGGAAGACGCAGGCGAGAGCGCGGCCGAAGTGCTCAATGTCACGGATGAAGGTGAGCTTTCACATATCTTTCGCGATTATGGCGACGAGCCGCGCGCTCGGCGCCTCGCGCGTGAGGTAGTCAGACGCAGGTCAGCAAGACCGTTCAGAACGAGCGATGACTTTGTCGGCGCGATCCGTGCGACGTTGGGTCCGCGAAGCGGCGCTCCGGATTTTGCCCGGCTCTTTCAGGCGGTTCGCATTGCCACCAATAACGAGCTCACGAGCCTGGCGGGGGCGCTTCCGCAGTTGCGGGACCGGTTAATGGCGGACGGCGTGATTGTCGTCATCTCATATCACTCAGGGGAGGATCGAATCGTCAAGAACGCTTTTCGCGACTGGAGCGCTGAGTGCATTTGCCCGCCGCGGCAGCCGGTGTGTACGTGCCGCGGCCGTGCGCTGGGGGAAACGCTTACGAGGCGCGGAGTGGTTCCCGATGAAGTGGAGCGCTCCAACAATCCACGCGCTCGTAGCGCGAGGCTGCGCGCATGGCGAAGCGGCGGGTAGAGCCACGGGGCCGCACTTTGGTATTGTGCGTTTTGAGCTGCTTTGTGCTTGTCGCTATGGCGGTCATCTATCGGCGGTCCGAGGGTATGTCGCGTGCGAGGGAATTGGACAGGCTACAGGAGCGCCGCCTTCAGCTGGAGGGCAGGCGGGCATCGCTTCAGGGCGACATTCGCGCTGCGTCGAGCCGTGTACGTCTCGCACCTATCGCCGAACGAAAGCTGGGCATGCGAATCGCCACTGATTCGCAGTACGTGATTCTGCCCTCGACGCGGCTCGCGCCCTGATGCCGAAGATCACCCGGGTTTCGGTAGTGCACGGCGCTCTGCTCCTCTTCGCGGTGGTGCTGATCGCGCGCGCCGCGTACGTGCAACTCTGGCAAGGGCGCGATTGGGCGGCCCACGCCCAGCGCCAGCAGCTTTCCAATGCGAAGTTGCCCGCGCCGCGCGGGACGATCTACGACCTGTCCGGCGAGCGGCTCGCGCGCAGTCGCGAAATGGTGACGGTGAGCATCGCTCCCCGCGAAGTGAAGGAGCCAGCGAGAGTCTCTCGCGAGCTCGCCAAGCTTCGCCTGGACCGCAAGCTCATCGCGCGCTCACTCGATGGGAAGCGTGCATGGGTCATTCTCCCTGGCCGCCACCTTGCTGGCGACATCGGAGCGCTGCTCGCGTTGAGGGGCGTTCACCGGGCACCCGTTATTGAACGGATGTATCCGCCATGGCAATCGAGCCGGCGAATCGTCGGTCACGTCGATCACGAAGGAAACGCAGTCGATGGCCTCGAGCGTGCGCTGGACGACTTGCTCCGAGGGCAACCCGGAATCTCGACTGAGGTTCGTGATGCGCGCGGACGCAGGTTACCGTCGCCAGGCGTGCCCGGCGTAGCCCCGGTCGCAGGGAGCGACGTGGTTCTGACTATCAGCCAGGCCCTGCAGGAGATTGCGGACCGCGCGCTTCAGGACGCCATCGCGAAAATGGGGGCGGAGGGCGGAGACATTGTCGTGCTCGACCCGTACACTGGCGAGATAAGGGCGCTCGCCACCTATCGCTCAGGTCGCTCCTCTGGAAGTCCTGCGATAAGTGAGCCCTTTGAGCCCGGGTCCACGCTCAAGCCATTTATCGCGGCTGCGCTTCTGTCACGCAAGCTGGCAACCCCGGATGACACGATGGATGTGGAGAACGGAGTGCTCACGCTGGAAGGGCGAACCATCCGCGATGTCCACAAGGCGTCATCGATGACGCTCCGAGAAGTCATTGCCCAGTCCAGCAACGTTGGCATTGTGAAGTTCGCGCAACGACTCACAATACGCGAGCAATACGAGACGCTGCGAGATGTAGGTTTCGGTACGCCCACCGGTGTGCCGTATCCAAGCGAGGCTCCGGGGGTGCTCTTCACCCCGGCGTCCTGGTCGCGTCAGTCAAGAGCATCGCTTGCAATGGGGTACGAGGTTTCCGTGACGCCGCTTCAGCTCGCCCTGGCGTATGCTACGATCGCCAACGGCGGTGAGTTGCTCGAGCCCGCGCTCGTAAAGGAAATTCGTTCTCCAAATGGCGTGGTGACATTTCGGAATCGCCGCCGATTGGTGCGCCGCGTAATGCCAAGAGAAGTGGCTTCAACGTTGAGAGGCATGTTGCGCGAGACCGTAGCTGATGGCACAGCCTCGGATGCGGGTATCGGCACATTCGATGTGGCCGGAAAAACCGGCACCGCCTGGCGAACAGTCAAGGGACGTTATGCGCCGAACCAGTACACGGCATCATTCGTCGGAATTTTTCCGGCTGAGAATCCTCAGTATGTAGTTCTCGTGAAGATTGATAATCCCGCGGGCGTGTACTACGGGGGAAAAACCGCTGCTCCTGTCTCAAAGGTTGTAATCGAGGCAGCCATGGCCGCGCGCGACGCGGCGCTGGATCGCAGTGCGTTGATGGCTGGCAGGAACTCGAGCCTCGTTGCTCGCGAGCAGAAACTGGTTGAAAGTGCCGAAGGCTCCCTGTGGCTGGACAGAAGGGTAGCCGCTTCGCCAGCGACCGCCGTACCAACAGCGGAGTCATCGAAAACAGGGGCGGGCCCGGCAAGCGCGAACGGTCACTCGTCGGCGCCGTTCGTATTCACTCTGCCCGTTGCGCAGACTCCTCTCCCATTGCAGGCACGTCCACGCGCAATTCCGGAGGTTGCGGGCCTGCCTGTGCGCGAGGCTGCCCGGCGTCTTCATTCCGCAGGATTTCGCGTCCGTCTGGTAGGCACTGGCATCGTCACCGGAACGCTGCCTGCGAGCGGCGTTACCGCGGCGGTTGGCTCGCTTGTCAAGCTTTCGGCAGCGCCCGCACCGTGACCGATATCGCCGTTGCGCCTGTTGTCTCCGCCCTTCGTGCAGCTGGTCTTGTGGTTGAAGTTACCGGCGGGTTACCCGATTTCGTTTCCGGAATTACAGACGACAGTCGCACTGTCCAGGCTGGCGCGCTGTTCGTCGCCGTGCGTGGCTCGGAACGCGACGGTCATGAATTCCTCGCTCAGGCGGTAGCTCAGGGCGCGGTAGCCGCCATAGTGGAGACGGGTGGTCGCAGCGATCTTCCTGAAATACTCGTGCGCGATGGACGCCGTGCCGCTGCGATTGCCGCCGCCGTGGGATACAGCAATCCTGTAAAGCTGCTACGACTCGCTGGAGTGACGGGCACGAACGGAAAAACAACGACAGTGGGAATTCTGCGGCACCTTCTGGACGACCCCGCTGGAAGTCGGCGCAGTGCTTCCATGGGCACGCTTGGCGTCCTCATTGGCAGCGAAGGCAAGCCGATCCAGGGAGGAAGCGGGCTCACGACGCCGGGCCCGATCGAGTTACAGCGCGTTTTTCGTCTCCTCGCCGATGCTGGCGTCGCCAAAGTGGCAATGGAGGTTTCGTCTCACAGTCTGGATCAACGGCGTGTGGAGGGCGTTTCCTTCCATGCGGCAGTCTTTACAAATCTCACGCGGGACCATCTCGACTATCACGGCACCATGGATGAGTACCGTGCGGCCAAGGCGAAGCTGCTCGAGCATCTCGCTCCAAACGGTGTGGCGGTAATCAATCGCGATGATACGGCTTGGGAGACGCTGTCTGCTCCGGCCGGGGCAGTGTCGTTTGCGGTTGCGCGGCCGGACGCGGACGTGCATGCGCTCGACGTTCGCTACGGTCCGCGGGGAAGCGAATGGCGGCTGCGGATGGGAACTGAGGCGCGCGATGTAACGCTTCCACTCATTGGCTCATTCAACGTCGCCAATGCATTGGGGGCTGCCGCCGCAGCCTGGGTGCTCGACGTCCCGGTTAGCCGGATCGCCGCCCTTCTCGAGACTATCCCGCAGATACCTGGCCGTCTCGAGATGTTGAGCGACAGTCCCACGGTTTTGCGTGACTATGCGCACACACCGGATGCCCTCGAACGGGCACTCGATGCCGTACGACCTTTTACGCACCGGAGACTGATTGCCGTCTTCGGCTGCGGCGGGGATCGCGACCGGGGAAAGCGTCCCGCAATGGGGCGTGTTGCCGCCGAACGCGCGGACGTCGTGATCGTCACGAGCGACAATCCCCGTACGGAGGATCCCGAACGCATTCTGGACGACATTATCGGTGGCATGCCACGCGGTACACACGAGCGTGTCGCGGATCGTCGTGAGGCTATCGCTCGTGCTCTCGATATTGCTGGAGAGGGTGATCTGATAGTCCTGGCCGGAAAGGGACATGAGACCTATCAGATCAAGGGTTCGACAAAGTATCCATTTGACGAGCGCGAGATTGTGCGCGAGCTGCTCGCAGAACGGGGGGCCCCCCCGGCAAAAACATGACATCTGGTACGGAGCATTCCGCAACCGAATCTCAGCCAGCGTCAGCATTCTGGACGCTGGACCGCGTCGCCGATGCCCTCGCTACGCTGCTGATTAGCCGGGGGCCGGCAGGAACACATGCCCTCCACGCGGTCTCCACGGATACTCGCTCAATCGCACCGGGCGACATTTTTGTCGCGCTTGCCGGACCGACGTTCGACGCGCACGATTTTCTGTCCCAGGCCGTACAGAGCGGAGCCGCCGCCCTGGTCGTTTCTAGCCCGCCACCAATAGGGAGCGTGGGAGTTCCTGTCTTTCATGTGAGCGACACCCTGCGAGCGCTTGGAGCCCTCGCACGATACCGGCGCATCGCGTGGGGCGGCCCGGTGGTAGGCGTTGCCGGCTCCAACGGCAAGACAACGACCAAGGATCTGATACGTGCCGCGGTCGGTGCTGTTCTCAAGGTTCATGCGACAACCGGAAACCTCAACAACCTCGTCGGCGTTCCCCTGACTCTGCTCGCGATTCCGGACGAAGCGGATGTTGCGGTGATCGAAATAGGCACGAACGTTCCGGGCGAGGTGGGACGGTTGCGCGACATCGCGCAACCTGACATCGCTGTTGTAACATCAGTGGGTGAGGAGCACCTGGAGGGATTGGGCGGTATGCAGGAAGTGCTGCGGGAAGAGACCTCGATCTATGAAGGGGTAACGGTGGCAGTAGCCCCTTCCGGCCAGCCGGAAATAGTAGCGGCCGCACGGGCGCTCGCTCGCCGCGTAGTTACCGCCGGTCTCGAAGACGGAGATCTTGCGGTGGGCGCCAGCGAGATCGGTCCCGACGGGCTTGGCTCGCTCACGGTTGACGGAGTGGTCGTGCGGCCACCTGTGCGCGGCGCACACAACCTTCGGAATGCGGCGCTGGCGCTCGCAGTCGCGCGCGAGTGCGGGGTGTCCATGACAGATGCCGCCCGGGGAATCGCGGCAATGCCTGTCCCTTCCATGCGAATGGCGTGGGAAACAATCGGTTCGGCGACGCTCATAAACGACGCCTACAACGCCAATCCTCCGTCCATGCGGGCGGCGATTGATCTTCTCAGCGGCGCCGGCAACGGTCGCCAGCGAGTCGCGGTGCTTGGCACCATGCGCGAGATGGGCGCGCACGCGGAGCGAGTACACACGGAGCTTGCAAAGTACGCTCTGGCGTCCAGGGCGGATGTAATCGGCGCCGTCGGCGACATGGCGGTAGCCCTGGTGCGAGAGGGAGCGAACGATCCCAGAGTCGTGACTGCTACGGACGTTCAAGAACTTTGGGCGATTCTCAAACCGCGTCTCGCGCCGGATGCGGTCATTCTTCTCAAGGCTTCGCGCGGAGTTCGGCTGGAGCGTTTGATACCAATGCTCACGGAATGGGCCGGATGACGAGTAGATTTTCCCGCGATTGGGTCTGGTAATTCAATTACAGTCGACTAATGCTCTATCATTTGATGACGTCGCTCGCGGAGTATTGGGGCGTACTCCGTGTTTTCAACTACATCACGTTTCGCTCCGCGGGCGCGGCTGTCTCCGCGATACTCGTTGCATTCATAGTCGGCCCCGCCGTCATCAAGCGGCTCCGGGCGCTCCGTGTCCGCCAGGGCATTCGGGAGGGCACACCCGACACGCACGCCGGCAAGGGACATACGCCCACGATGGGCGGAATCATCATCCTAATCGCGGCGATCGTTCCTACGCTGCTTTGGGTGCGTCTCACCAACCGGTACGTGTGGATCGCGCTGTTCGTAATGACGTGGATGGGCGCAATTGGCTTTCTGGATGACTATCTCAAGCTCAAGCAGAAGCGTGAGGGGAAGAAGAACGAAGGTCTCGTCGAGCGCTACAAGCTCGTCGGCCAGGTCTCACTGGGAATAATATTGGGACTTTACCTCTGGCATTTTCCCCTGTCGACGCTCCCGGGCACTTCAACGACGCTGCCGTTCTACAAGTACGTTCTCATTGAGCCGAAATGGGCGTGGCTGTTCGTACCCTGGGTGGCCTTCATTCTCACGGGTTCTTCCAATGCGGTGAATCTGACGGATGGTCTCGACGGACTCGCCGCGGGTCTCATCGCGATCGCGGCCGCAACGTTCGCCATCTTCGCATACATTTTCGGGCGGATAGACACGAGCCAGCACTTGCTGGTTTTTTACTTGCGCGGGGCAGGAGAGCTGACCGTATTTTGCTCCGCGCTGTTCGGGGCAACCATTGGCTTCCTCTGGTACAATGCCCATCCCGCGGAAGTATTCATGGGTGACACGGGCTCGCTTGCGTTGGGTGGAGCGCTTGGATCAGTCGCGATCCTGCTCAAGTCGGAATTCCTCCTCCTTCTGATCGGGGGTGTGTTCGCGGTGGAGACGATGTCGGTCATCTTGCAGCGTTTGACGTTCAAGTACAGGCGCAGGCGATACGGGGTCCAATACGCGCAACAGCACAGGGTCTTCAAGCGCGCTCCCATCCACCATCACTTCGAGCTTAGCGGCTGGCCCGAAACCAAGGTGGTCGTGCGCTTCTGGATTCTTGGTGTTTTCTGCGCTTTCATTGCTCTGAGCACCCTGAAGCTGCGATGACTGCGTTACCCGCCGGCTGGCGCGACGGAGAGATTGCTATCATTGGGCTGGCCAAGAGCGGCTCCGGCGCCGCGACGCTTCTCGCGCGCGCAGGCGCCAGGGTGTATGCCTCCGACATCGGGCAGCAGGCAGCGCTGGAAGCCGTGGCCGCCGAGCTTCGACTGCTCGGCGTGGACGTCGAAACGGGCGGGCACAACCTGGAGCGCATCGCGCGCGCGAAGCTCGTGGTCGCAAGCCCGGGTGTGCCTCCGGATGCACCGCCACTTGCCGCGGCGCGCAATGCCGGTATCACGGTAGTGAGCGAGATCGAGGTGGCGCTCCGCCTTATGGACAATACCCGGATCATCGCCGTCACCGGAACCAACGGCAAGACCACCACGACGGCGCTCGTAGGCCATCTGCTGCGCGCGATTGGAGTGACCGCTATCGACGCTGGCAATATCGGCACGCCGCTTTCCGAAGTGGCTCTGCACGCGCACCCTTCCTGGATCGCGCTCGAGATGTCCTCGTTCCAGCTGCACGACACGCCAGGCCTGGATCCCACAGTTGGCGTCGTTACCAATCTCAGCCCGGACCACCTCGATCGGTACCAGGGTGTGGACGATTACTACGCCGACAAGGCGATGCTTTTCCGAAACGCATCGTCTCACTCGCGCTGGGTCCTGAACGCCGATGATGACGAGGTGCTGAATCTCGCTATGCGTGGTGCCGCGACCTCGGGGTATCACGAATACACCAAACCCACGCCGGGAAAGACGCATCTCTTCTCGCTCGAGAATCGTGAATGCGAAGCGTACTATGACCGCGAACGTGACGCTCTCGTGGTTCTCGAAGAAGTCCTGCTAAGGCGCGAAGAACTCTCGCTATTCGGCGATCACAACGTCGCCAATGCCCTCGCCGCTTCGCTGGCCGTAATGATCGCCGATCCAGACTACGCTACCAACGAGGTGCGTCCACGCATTGCGGAGGGGTTGCGATCATTTCGCGCGCTCAAGCATCGCCTGGAAGTGGCGGGGGAATACAACGGGGTGCTCTGGATCAATGACTCCAAGGCAACCAACGTCAGCTCTACACTTGTCGCAATCCAGGGTATGACGCGTCCCACCATTCTCCTGTTGGGGGGCCGGCACAAGGGCGAACCGTATACCGCTCTGGCGGAGCCGTTTCGGCGAGTGGGAAAGCGGGTGCTCGCCTACGGCGAGGCGGCGCCGATAATAGAGAGTGATCTTGGCGGTATGGTGCCGGTTGAGCGCCTCGGCTCTTCGTTTCCAGAGGTTATTGCACGCGCGAGTGAGATCGCAGAGAGCGGTGACACGGTTCTTCTCTCTCCCGCATGCTCGAGCTACGACATGTTTCGCAACTACGAAGAACGCGGTGCTGATTTCAAGCGCCTGGCGACGAGAATGCCTTGAAGGTGGCTTCGGTGCGTCAGCGCTGGCGGATGAGCGTAGACGCGCGGGCGCTTGTGCTTGTTGTGGCTGTGCTCCAGGCCTTTGGACTCGCTGTTCTGTACAGCGCTAGCGTGATGTTGTCGATGCAGGAAGGACATGGCAGCGCGTTCTACCTGTTGCGGCAGCTGAGCGGCGTGGCCGCAAGCCTCGTACTCTTCGCGATTGCAGCCAAGGTTGATGCGGAGCGATGGCGCAGATGGGCCTGGCCCATAATGCTTGTTTGCCTCCTCCTGATGTTGTTTATCGTTCTGCCGTTCACGCAAGACATCGCGCCTCGTATCAACGGATCGCGTCGCTGGATCCGCCTCGGCGTCACGTTCCAGGCATCGGAGTTTGCAAAGCTCGCGGTCGTCATCTGGACTGCGATGCTCATCATAAAAAAGGGTGACGGCCTTCGGCGGCTCACGAAAGGCCTGCTGCCATTCCTGCTTGTCATCGGGATTCTCGACTTGCTCGCGATCCTCGAGCCCGACCTGTCCATGGCGATGATGTTCACCTTGCTCATGGGCGTCGTGCTTTTCGCGGGAGGCGTCCGTATCGGGCATTTCGTGGTAATCAGCATGCTGGCCATTCCATTTCTCTGGCATGAGATAGAATCGCGGCAGTATGCACTGCTACGCATGACTTCCTTCCTGGATCCTGGTGCGGCCCCACGCGAGGCCGGTCATCAACTCATGCAATCACTCATCGCGGTAGGCTCGGGTGGTGCACTAGGCGTAGGTTACGGCCAGGGCCGCCAGCAAAGCGGCTTCCTTCCATATCCGTATAGCGATTTCATCGGGAGTAATGTGGGCGAGGAGTGGGGATTTGCCGGCATGCTGGTGCTTGTCGCGTTGTTTGCAACGTACGGATTTCTCGGCTTCCGCATAGCGCGGCAAGCGCGATCGCCATTTCTGACACTCGTGGCGATCGGGTTCACAGCCACGACAGTAATTACCGCCTTTCTTCATATCGGCGTGGTAACGGGATTGCTTCCAACTACGGGCCTGACTCTGCCGTTTTTTTCATATGGCCGGTCCAATCTGCTGGTCAGTTGGCTAATGACCGGCATCCTCGTGAACATCGGCAGCGGCCGCGAGCGTGTATTCGGAGAAGGAGCTACGGACCCTCTCCTAAATAGCGCGTAGCGTGCCGCCTTCCGCCGCGATGCACTAACGGACCACCGTGCGAATTTTCTTCGCTGGCGGGGGCACCGGCGGGCATCTCTACCCCGGCCTCGCAATTGCTCGCGCTTTGAAAGCGATTCGCCCTCACGTCGATATAGTGTTCATTGGCGCCACGAGGGGCGTTGAGCGCGACGTTCTTCCTGCCAGCGGTTTTCCGTATCTCCTCCTCGACCTTCACCCGCTCTACCGCGCAAAACCCTGGCTGAATTTCCGCACGATGCGTGGCTTCGCCACCGCATGGCGCGCGATAGATCGTCTTGTGCGCGAGGGAGCCCCAGCGCTCGTTGTAGGAACGGGAGGTTACGCGTCGGGAGCCACACTCAGTTACGCCATTAGTCACCGCATACCGATCACCATACAGGAGCAGAATAGCTATCCCGGACTCACCACCCGGCTCGCGAGCCGGTTCGCGGGCGAGATATATCTCGGTTACGAGGAAGCGGGCCGCTTTCTCCGGCCTCCACGCGACGCCTGGGTCGGGACGACCGGCAATCCGATTCAGCCACCTCCGGAGCTGCACCCGGATCGCGGCTCCGCGAGGCGAAAGTGGGGATTTCCCGAGACCGAGGGAAAGGTCCTGTTGGTATTTGGGGGAAGTCAGGGATCACGCGCGATGAATGCGGCGATGCGGGACTGGATCACGAGAGGTCTTCCGGAGCAACTGTACGTGATCTGGGGCACTGGCCGAACCGGCTATGAGGAGGTTCGCCTCCTGGAATCATCCAGGGTCAAAATCGTTCAGTACCTTTCTCCTATCGCCGATGCGTATGCCGCGAGCGATCTGGCTCTCACGAGAGCAGGCGCTCTGACCTCTGCAGAACTGAATGCCTGGGGGATACCCTCGGTGCTCATTCCACTCCCCACGGCTGCGGCGGACCATCAAACGGCGAATGCTCGCGCACTCGTCGCGGCGGGCGCGGCGGTCATGCTGCCGCAGAGTGACCTGAGTGTCGACCGACTGGAGAAAGAGGTTGGGGACTTGATTGGTCAGCCTGAGAGGCTGGCAGCACTTGCGGCAAGAGCGAAAGAGCTGGGCAAGCCTGATGCTGCGAAGGTGATCGCGGAGCGGATCCTGCGATTGATTGCGGCAAACACGTCGGCGCGCGTGGATAGCAATTGAAGCTGGTTCAAGCTTTCGACGGGAACGGTCGGCCACGCCTCACCTCGAGTCACGCACGCAATTAGCTTCGGGATGCATGTGACCGCCTCCAGCAGCAAAGTTGCGGTCTCCACAATCTTCCGCCAGACGTTCATGTCATTGTTTGACCTCTCTGACTCTCGCCCTATCCACTTCGTGGGAATCGCGGGCGCGGGCATGAGTGCGCTAGCGGAGCTTGCGGCGCGTCGCGGAGTGTCGGTATCCGGATGCGATGCCAACGCGACACCAGTGGCGGATCTCGCGCGGTTGGGGATTCTCGTCGCCAACGGACATGATCCAGCGCACGCGGATCTGGCGCGCGCGCTTGTGGTGACATCGGCCATGCCGGCTGATCATCCTGAGCTGGTTCGTGCGCGCCAGCTGGGAATTCCGGTGGTACGCCGCGCCGAAGCGCTGGCTGATGCGGTTTCCATGGGGGACGTGATTGGCGTCGCTGGAACGCATGGAAAGACAACCACCACGGTAATGACGACAGAAGCGCTACGAGCCGCGGGGTTCGCCCCAACCGGTGTGGCGGGAGGAAGGGTCGGTGCGTGGGAAGGGAATTTGAGTCGCGGCGATGATCGTGTCTTCGTTGTGGAGGCGGACGAGTACGATCGCTCGTTTCTGGCGCTGTCACCCGCGGTAGCGACGGTGACCAACGTGGAAGCAGATCACCTCGACATTTATGCTGATCTCGCGGACGTTCGCTCCGCGTTCGCCCAATTCATTTCCCGCGCTCGCACGGTCGTACTCTGCGACGATGATGCGGGCGCATCGACGCTCCCCACCCAGGGCGGGAGCGAAGTCATTCGTTACGGGGTGAATTCGGTGGATGCGCGATTGGTCGCGCGCTACCTGGTCGCTGAAGGAGGAGGGACGCGATTCATCGCGGAGTTCGATGGCGAATCTGTTGCTCAGATATCACTGCGCGTTCCCGGGCGCCACAATGTTCTCAATGCACTCGCGGCCCTGGCCAGTGGTCTCGCCCTTGGCGCGAATGCGGAGCGCATGGCGCGCGGACTACAGCAATTCACCGGCGTCGAACGTCGCTTCCAGAGAATCGGTAACGAACGCGGTGTGCTGATCATCGACGATTATGCGCACCACCCGACGGAGATCCGGGCAACACTGGCCGCTGCTCGCGAAGCACATCCGGGGCGCCGCCTAATCGTGGCCTTTCAGCCGCATCTATTCTCTCGCACCCGGGACTTCGCGTCGGAGTTTGGAGAAGCCCTTGCTGCCTCGGATCTGATCTTTCTTACCGAGATATACCCAGCGCGTGAGCAGCCCATTCCCGGCGTCACATCGTCACTTGTAGTGGATGCCATTAACGTCGCGGGGGGCGCGCTTGCCTGGCGCGGCGCGCGCACGAATCTGGCTGTGGCTCTCAGAAGCGCCGTCCGCGAGGACGATGTTGTACTCACGATGGGCGCGGGCGACATAACACAGACGGGTCCGGAGCTTATCGCTCTGTTGGAGACTGCGTGACCAGTACGATGTTTTCGCGTATCGCGCCGCCACTCAGTTTGAGAACGGTCCTGCTGGGAGCAGCTGTGGCGGTGACCGCATCGGCGCCGTGGTGGGGGCCGCCGGCTCTCTCGGGCCTTACGTACTTCCGCGTTCGGCACGTGCAGATCGCCGGCGTACGCTACGCATCCGCAAGCGCCATCTACGCGAAGCTCCAGGTGGACACGAGCTCTTCGGTGTGGCAGGAGCTGGACGCAATGGAAGCACGCGTGGAAGAGCTTCCACAGATTGCGAACGCGGAGATCGAGCGCGATTTGCCCGGTACGCTCGTGGTTTACGTATGGGAACGCCAGCCGGTCGCAATGGTTGCCACACCGACTGGCATGCTGCCACTGGATTCTGCAGGCGTGCCACTGGCCATTGATCCGGGGCGGGCCGATACCGACCTGCCCATCCTGGCCACTCGCGACACCACGCTCGTACGCCTCCTGTCTACGCTTCGGGGGAGTGATCCGGGTATATTCGCCCGCATCTCGGAAGCGCGCCGCGTAGGCAAGGACCAGCTACTGTTCGTGTTGCCACCAATCCGTGTTCGTGCCATGCAGGACGTGACAGCCGCCCGGTTCGCGGACATACTTCCCGTCGAGGCCGACCTGGCACGCCGTACGATGCGCGTCAAGGAGCTGGATCTCCGTTTTCGTGATCAGGTCATAGCCAGGGTGGAATGAATAACGAACGTCTTGTAGCAGGTCTGGATATCGGCTCGGCCAAGACCACCGCCGTCATTGCGGAGGTGGTGGGGGAGCTACCCAAGCATCCAACGATCAAGATTCTTGGCGTCGGTCAGGCGCGCACGTCGGGACTTCGGCGCGGCGTGGTCTCGGACATAGAGGAGGCCACACGCTCCATCCGCAAAGCAATGGAAGATGCGGAGCGGATGGCCGGTGCGAAGGTGGAATACGTGTACGCGGGAATCGCTGGCGAACACGTGCAGGCCACCAACAGCACGGGAATCGTTGCCGTAAATGGCGATGAGATCTCCAAAGCGGACGTGAACCGCGCCAATGAGGTAGCACGGGCGCAAGCGCTCCCACAGGATCGCGAGCTGTTGCACGCCATACCGCAGGAATATCGCGTGGACAAGAATCAGGGAATCCGCGATCCGGTCGGAATGATTGGCATGCGTTTGGAGACCGAGGTGTATCTGGTCACCATAGGTGTCTCGCCTGCAATGAATCTCCGCAAATCTGTAGACAAGGCGGGATACAAGACACGCGAGCTGGTGCTGGAGCCCCTCGCCAGCGCTCTAAGCGTCCTCACCGAGGACGAGAAGGAGCTGGGGGTCACCCTCGTGGAAATGGGCGCAGGCACCACCGACATAGCCATCTTCCACGAGGGGAAAATTCGCCATCTCCGGACGCTCAGCTACGGCGGCAACAACGTAACGAGCGACATCGTTCATGGTCTCGGTGTTACTCAGGCAGACGCCGAGCGCCTGAAGGAGCGCTGGGGAAGCGCCTATGAGCCGCTGGTTGATCCCTCTGAAGTCATACAGCTGCCGAGCACCGCCGCGCAGGGCGACCGGCGCGTTCCACGCGAGCTTCTGGCGCATATCATCCACCAGCGGATGGATGAGATCTTCGACCTGGTCCAGCGCGAGATTACTGACGCGGGATTTGCCGGCCGCCTCAGCGCTGGTCTGGTGATGACGGGTGGCGCAGCTGGGATTCCGGGTGCCCAGGAGCTCGCCAGCGACGTCTTCGGGACCGGCGTCCGAGTCGGATCTCCCGCTTTTAACGTCAGTGGTCTCAGCGACTCGGTCGAGGCACCCCGTTTCGCGACAGTCGTCGGCCTCGCACAATACGGTGCGCATCGAATGGCGCTGGGGCAGCAGGCGTCAGCGAGCGGAAAGCGGGTGAAAGTGGCCCCCGGCATGGATCGTATTGCCCAGCGGGTCAAGTTATGGCTTCAGGATTTCTTTTGATACGGCGATTGAGATAGTGAACAGCCGATAGTGGATTGCGGATTGCGGATTACGGAAGGCTATCCTCCAACGCTATTCAATCAGATCACCCAAGCTTGAGGCTCGTCGATCGGCTGATGCGCTCATGATTGAGCGGGTATGCTAGTCTTCCGCAATCCGCATCCGCGGTCCGTATCGGCTATCCGACGCCCGCCCTCTGCGTTATATTCTACGCCGACCTGCCGTTCGGAGCCCCATAGCTCTCTTATTGTCGCACCCCGGGGGAAGCCGGCACCAGCCCGCTCCCTCCCTCTCCTGGAGCTACCCTCCACATGATCTTCGAGTTCGAGGAAAGCGCGAACCAGAACGCCCGTATGAAGGTCGTCGGCGTGGGTGGCGGCGGTGGCAACGCGGTCAACCGGATGATCGACGAGCACCTGGACGGCGTCGAATTCATTTCTGTCAACACGGACGCACAGGCCCTGCTCAGCTCCAAGTCCGATGTCAAGATCCAGATCGGCAAGAAGTTGACGCGCGGATTGGGAGCAGGTGCTCGTCCCGAGATCGGCCGTCAGGCGGTGGAGGAGAATCGCGACGAAGTGAGCCGCGTGCTCACCAATGCTGACCTCGTTTTTGTGACGTGCGGGATGGGGGGCGGAACCGGAACTGGTGCCGCTCCGGTTGTATGCGAAATGGCTCGCGCCGGCGGTGCGCTTTGCGTTGGTATTGTAACGAAGCCTTTTCTGTTTGAGGGAAGGAAGCGGATGCGCCAGGCTGACGCCGGCATCGCGGAAATGCGCAAACACGTCGATACCATGATTGTGGTCCCGAACGAGCGCTTGCTCGCTGTAGTGGGAAAAGGGATTCCATTCCAGGATGCGCTCAAGAAGGCCGACGAGGTGTTGCTGCATGCGACACAAGGAATTGCGAATCTCGTGAGTGTGACTGGACTGGTGAACGTCGATTTCGCGGACGTTCGCACGGTAATGCAGAATGGCGGGTCCGCCCTCATGGGTACTGGAGTCGGCCGTGGTGAAAATCGCGCCACCGAGGCGGCGCAACAAGCGATCGCGAGCCCGCTTCTCGACAACGTATCCATCTCCGGGGCTACTGGTGTCCTCGTCAACATCACCGGCGGAACCGATCTGACGCTCGGCGAGGTGCATCAGATCAATGAAATCGTCCACGATGCCGTCGGCGACGATGCTGAAATCATCTTCGGTGCGGTGAACGAACCCGCGATGCAGGGAGAAATCCGGGTTACCGTAATAGCAACCGGCTTCGACCAGGAAGGGCACAGCGCAGCAGCGGAACAGGTTGGCGGCCGGCTCGGAGCCCAGGTCATCGACTTCCGCAAGCCGGCTGTTGCGCGTGGCGCACTGGGCCGTCTCACTCAGGCAGGGGAGGCAGCACGCCGGCCCCAGCAACAGGCGCCAGTTCAGCCCAAGCCGGAACGGCAGCGCCAGGATTTGACTGACATGGAGATTCCGACCTTCATTAGGAGGCAGATGGATTGAAGTTCTTCGCCGCGGACAAACCGGGGCGCCGCAGAATGGCCGTCGCCCTGGTTGCTAGTATAGTCGCCGCCGCGGTTCTTCAGCTGTCCCCTTCACCAACTCCAAGAAAGTCGGTACCGGCTCCACCGGTTACGATCGCCGCGCCGGCTCGGCTCGCAGATTCCATGAACCGCCGAGTCGATACCATGCGCCGCGGTGAAACCGTGGTAGAGCTGCTCCAGCGTGGCGGACTTTCGCCATCGGAAACCGGGCACTTGCTGGCTGCTGCCAAGGGGCTCGATGCCAGACGCTTGCGAGCCGGGATGAGCGTTATCCTCCGCGCTCATCCGAACGACTCAATACCGTCCGAAGTTGTCTTCAATTTGTCAGAGGATCGCACGCTCTATCTGACGCGCTCCACATTAGGCTGGGCCTCGGAAGAGAAGCTGATTGCGTGGCAGAAGGACACCGTGGTGGTCAGCGGCACGATCCGTTCGTCCCTTTACGCCGCCATGGATAGCGCGCGGGGTGCGTTGCTCTCCCGGCCTGCGCGTTCCGAGCTGGCGTGGACCCTCGCGGACGTGTACGAATACCGCATCGACATGAGCCGGGAGTTGCGTGACGGCGACAAATTCAAGGTGCTTTTCGAGCTGTCCACCGCGCCTGGCGGCCTGGTTCGCGTGGGCGAAGTGCTGGCGGCGAGATTCGAATTCTCCCGGGCCCAGGTCGAAGCAATCCGGTACGAGAAAAGCGGCGGACGAGCGGAATTTTTCGACCAGAATGGAAAGTCTCTGAGAATGGCATTTCTCCGTGCGCCGTTGGCGTTTCGCCGCATCTCCAGTGTCTTTGGTATGAGGCGTCATCCGGTCTTAGGTGTTCGCCGCGCGCACAAGGGGACCGATTACGCTGCCTCATCCGGAACGCCCATTCGAACCGTCGGTGAGGGAACTGTCATATTTTCGGGTCGCAAGGGCGGATACGGGAACGCGGTGGAAGTGCGGCATCGGAACGGTTACGTAACGCGTTACGGACACATGCGCGGATTCGCGACAGGCATACGGAGGGGCTCGCACGTCGGGATCGGCCAGACAATCGGCTACGTTGGAATGACAGGGCTCGCGAGTGGCCCGCATCTGCACTTCGAAGTGCTTGTCAACGGCGCTCAGCGAGATCCCCGCCGAGCCCTTGCGAGCAAAGCCGGACTGCCAATTCCGGTCAGCGAGCGTGCAAAGTTTGATCAACTTCGCACCGCGTATATCGAAATGCTGGACGCCGATGTCGAGGTGGTTGCGCTGAGATGAACTGAGCCTGCGTGCTGCGTACTGAACTGCGAACTGCGAAGAACTATTAACTGGAGTTGGCACGTTCGCTGGCAGCACGAATTACTTGGCTTATTTCCCAGTGGTACTTCCAGGTTCGTGGTCACTTCGCACTTCGGTGTTCTCGGTTAAATTCCCCCGATGCTTACCTGGATCATCGCGGTGGTCGTGGGCTCGGCCCTCGCGATAGCTCTGTACGGGCTCCGCGAATCGAGTGCACTGAGCCGGCTTGTTCCGGTTGTTTTGTTGCGAGCCGTTGCTCTCGTCGTGCTATTCGCACTGCTGTTCGACGCGCCGTCGGGCCGACGCCGCGCTCCCAATCCGATCGTTGCCCTCGACGTATCCGAGAGCTGGCTTCGAGGCGGCGATACCGCACTATGGCGTACGGCGCGTGACCGTGCGCGCAGCCTGACGCGGGATTCGCTCTGGCTTTTCGGAGATTCCATCCGGGGAGGCACAGGCCCGGAACTTCCGAGCGACCAAATGTCGGCGTCTGCTTCCATTGCTGAGCGCGCTCTGGCGTCCGGTCGCCCTGTGGTTCTGCTCACGGATGGGGAACTGGATGACCCCGGAGCCCTGCGCGAGCTGCCATCGGGTTCGCGAGTCGAGGCAGCTGTCAGGGCTGATGCGCGTGACATTGCGATCGTCTCGATGGACGCTCCGCGAGGCGCCGTCGTGGGCGATACCATCGAAGTGCAGATTACGCTGCGCGCTGGTGCACTTGCGAGCGCAGATGCAACGCTCACCTTCCAGCTTGGAAACGCAACGGTTGCAGGCGCGGCCCTTCTCTCGATGCCGGCGCGCAGCGAGCAGAGGAAGACGGTTCGTTTTCCGGTTGGCGCTGCGGAGGGTGCTCTCGCACTTGTGGCCGCGGTTCAGTCGGCGGGAGATTCGGAGCCCAGGAATGACACAGTGGGAACGGCGCTGGATGTAACAAAAGCGCCAGGCGCAGTTCTTGTCTCGTCATCGCCCGATTACGACTCGCGCTTTCTGCTTCCGGTGCTGCGCGGTGCGGTTTCGCTACCGACGCGGGCTTATTACCGCGTGACGCCCACCAGTTGGCGTGGTGAGGCGACTCTCACGACAGTGAATGAAGCCGAGGTTCGCCGCGTTCTACGATCTGCTCCCCTCGCAATAATTCATGGTGACACCGCGGTTTTTGGTCCGCCTCGAACGGCGACCAGTGGAGCGCTCATGCTCATTACACCGCCCGTAGATACGAGCGGAGAATGGTATCCCGCAGCTGCACCGCCGTCCCCCGTTTCCGCTGCGCTTTCAGGGATCGCGTGGGACAGTTTGCCGCCCATCGAGGCCTCTGCCAGTATTACAAATGGAGAGTGGAGCGCACTCGCTGCCGCGCGCGCGAGAGACCCTGATCGCCACTCTGTGATAAGCGGCACCGATCGTCCACGCCGGATAGTGACGGTAGGAGCATCCGGATTCTGGCGCTGGCACTTTCGAGGCGGAGCAAGCGCCGATGCGTACGCCGCACTTTGGGGGAGCATATTTGATTGGCTCGCCGAAGCGCGCTCGGATGTTCGCGCGGCGGTACCTGCCGAAGGAATCGTCCGCGCTGGAGAGCGCGTGCGCTGGCGACAGGGGACAACAGCTGACTCCGTCGTCGTTGCGGTACTCAGGCGGCGCGGTGATTCTGCCAGCGTTGATTCGATACTCCTCAGGTTCGGTGCCGATGGTATCGCTGAGAGTGCGGCGCCAACGCCCGGCAAGTACGATGTGGCTGTGACGGGCGGTTCCGCTCTGCTCGTGGTCAACGCCTCGCGTGAGCTGTTGCCTCGAGCCCCTGCAGTTGTAACCGGCGCTGTGGGCCGCGCCGCGGCAATCGGTGATGCTCCACGACTGCGCGATTCGTGGTGGCCATATCTGGCCGTTCTTGTAGCGCTTTGTGCCGAGTGGCTCCTGCGGCGAAGAATCGGCTTGCGTTGAGGGGAAGACATTCTATCGGGATTTGCCGTGCAGGAATGGAAAGGGGAATCCCAATGACCTGCAAGAATTGCGCATCAGGTTCGAGGGGTTCGCAGATGCTGTGCAGTATACGTCGAACGATGGTGCGCCCGGATTTGCGCTGATTCGCATTCAACATCTTGCTGCGAACGGAGAGGTGTAGCTTTACAGCGCGATGCAGCAGTTTCCAGTAGAAGGCCCATTCCTACCGCACTCACAAACCCTCGCTTCTCATAGTGTCACGAATTCTGAAGAAGAAGGACGACGTCCCCAAGCGCTCGCTCTGGCAGCGCTTCAAGGACGTTGCAATGATGGACGTCGGAGTTCTGGTGCGCGGAGGCGTGAGTCCAGGCTCCCTGGAAAAACTCGAGGAGATGCTGCTCGAGGCTGACTTTGGGGTGCCTGTTACTCTTCGCCTGATCGCAGAGGTGGAGCTCCAGGCTTCGCGGGGACTGGTTCAAACCCAGGACGAGTTCCTGTTGGCGCTCCGGACTGGTGTAGAACGCGCACTCCGTGCGGGTAGCTCAAGTCCTGCGATAGCGGTCGCAGCGTCTGGTCCCACGGTGATTCTCGTAGTGGGCGTGAACGGAGCAGGAAAGACAACCTTCATTGGCAAGCTGGCTTCGCGCTACCGGCGCGAGGGGAAGCAGGTGCTGGTTGCGGCCGGTGACACCTTTCGCGCAGGCGCGATCGATCAGCTCAAGGTGTGGGCGAGTCGTGCTGGCGCGCAGTTCGTCGGCGGTAAACCCGGAAGCGATCCGGCCGCCGTTGCCTACGACGCGCTGGAGTCAGCAGTCGCCCGCGCGGTAGACGTCGTCATAATTGACACGGCCGGCCGCTTGCACACGCAGGACAATCTGATGACCGAGCTGCAGAAAATCGGCCGTGTGATCAAGAAGCGCATTCCCGAGGCACCACACGAGACCCTCATCGTGCTCGACGGCACTATCGGCCAGAACGCTGTCGCGCAGGCAAAGGCCTTCTCATCCTCGGTGTTGCTCACAGGGATCGTGGTCACCAAGGTCGATGGAACCGCGCGCGGAGGCATTGTATTGGCCGTGCACGAGGCGCTCGATATACCTGTGAAGTTCGTGGGCGTAGGTGAAGCTGCTGAAGACCTGCTTGCCTTCGATGCCGCGGCGTATGCGATTGAGCTGACGCGCGAATAGCTAAAAACCGGGAATCGGGAATCGGGAATCGGGAGTCGGGAATCGGAGCCCTACGCTGCCGGTCGAATTCGGCCCTTCGTTCAGTATCCGCTTTCCAGCATCGCACGCTTTCGATTGAAGTTCCCGATAGCCGATTGCCGATGGCCGGTTCGCCGATTCCCGCTTAGCCGATTCCCGATTCCCGATTCCCGATTTGGCCTTGTTCCTCGATACACCGGTCACATACCTGAAAGGCGTCGGCCCCCGGCGAGCGGAGATGCTACGCAAGCTCGGCGTGGTCACGGCGGGTGATCTCCTGTATCACGTCCCGCATCGATACGAGGATGCCTCCACTGTCGCGCCGATAGCGTCCCTGGAGCCCGGAATGGATGGGACGATAATCGGAACGGTCATCTCCAAAGGTGTTATCCCGACTCGAAAGGGTCTTCGGATCTTTCAGGCGGTTGTGCGTGACTCATCGGGAATGATCGAGGCTGCGTGGCCGGGACAGCCTTTCCTCGACCGTTCAATCGAGAAAGGGGATACCTTGCTGCTCAGCGGGTCTGTGAGGTTCTTTCACGGCCGGCAGATGGTGCCGCGCGAATACGTGAATCTTGGAAGCGATGTCGATGGAGCAGTGCCCGGCAAGGTACTCTCGGTCTATCGTGCAACCGAGGGATTGTCGTTCAAGGTCATTCGCGGTTTGATCGACGCGCACCTTGACGTACTCCTCCCGCTTGTCAAGGAGTATCTGCCGCGGGACGTTCTGGCGCGCGCGCGAGATTCCCGTGGGCAGGGACTTCCCGCTCTCGAGGATGCTCTCAGAATGCTGCATCGTCCGGGCTCCATTTCCGAAGCGATGCAGGGAATGTCCAGGCTGGCATTCGAGGAGTTGTTTTTCGTCCACCTGTTGCAGCGGCGCGCAAGACAGATTTCGCGCTCGCGGCGCGGAGGAATCGCGTTCGAGAACAAGCGGCATCTAACCACAGCGCTCAAGGCGTCGCTTCCATTTCGGCTGACCGATGCTCAGGTACGGGCGATTCGCGAGATCGCATCCGACATGTTCAGCCCGTTTCGCATGAACCGGCTGTTGCAGGGCGACGTGGGCAGTGGCAAGACCATCGTCGCGCTCTTCGCGGCACTGCTCGCTGTGGAGAATGGCTTTCAGGCGGCGATCATGGCACCCACTGAGCTCCTCGCTGAGCAGCATGCTCGCACAATGGAGCGCCTTTTCCAGCCGCTGGGGATCCGCCCGGTCCTCGTCACTGGAAGTCTTACAGCACGCGAACGGAGGGAGATATCAGATCGGCTCGCGAGCAACACGCCCCTCATTGCGGTGGGCACGCACGCGCTAGTGCAGCAGGACACCAAGTTTGGGCGGCTGGGCTTCGCGGCGATCGATGAGCAACACCGCTTTGGGGTGGAACAACGTGCAGCACTGGGAGCCAAGGGAGAGTGGCCGGACTTGCTGCTCATGAGTGCCACACCAATTCCGCGCTCTCTCGCCCTGACACTGTACGGGGAGGTGGACCTGAGTATCCTGGACGAACGGCCACCTGGACGCAAACCAGTCACTACAGCGCTTCGGCGCGAGACTGGCCGCGCGCGAGTGCTCGACTTTCTCGAGGAGCAGATAGCTCGCGGACGACAAGGTTATATCGTGTACCCGATCATCGCCGAATCGGAGAAAAGCGATCTCAAGGCGGCGACGACCATGTTCGAGTCACTCAAGACCGGACCGTTCGCGGCGCGGCAAGTAGCACTGTTGCATGGCCGAATCCCGGCCGACGAACGAGACCAGATAATGCGGCGCTTTCGGGATGGCGACATCGACTTGCTGGTTGCTACTACCGTCATTGAAGTGGGAATTGATGTTGCCAATGCTACCGTGATGGTGATCGAGCATCCGGAGCGCTTCGGACTTTCGCAGCTTCATCAACTTCGTGGCAGGGTAGGCCGGGGGGCGGACGAGTCGTTCTGCGTCCTTCTCGGGGACGTCAGTCCTGACGTGGAAGCGCGCCTGAGCGTATTCGTGAATACCGAAGACGGCTTCGAGATCGCGCGCGCCGACTTGAAAATGCGCGGCATGGGAGATCTTTTTGGAGAGCGACAGAGTGGTGTGGCAATGTTTCGTTTCGCGGATCCGCTGCGTGACGAGGAGCTCAACGTTCAGGCGCATGAGGCGGCGGAAAAGGTCCTCGCGCGCGATCCTGAGCTATCGCGTGCGGAACACGCCGGCGTACGAAAGGCCTTGAGAGAGCGTTATGCGCGGGCGCTGGAACTTTTCCGCGTGGGATGACTCGCCATGCGGAAGGGACCGTGAAAAGTGAAGGGGCGCACAGCTGACGTGGCAGCGCAAGGGACGCAAAAGCATCCATGTCCAATGGCGTTTGAGCCCAGCCACTAGCCCGGAGGCCGGGGCGCCGTCAGTCGTTTTTTGATCCGATCGAGCTCGGCATTCGCCTTGTCCAGTTGTTCCTTCAATCGCTCGATCTCCTTTTCGAGCTCGTGCTCCCGCGCAGTATCGGGAGCCGGCCTGCTTGGCTCGAGCGGCTCACGCGTCTGCTGTTGCTGCGCTGTGCGAACGGCCAGGTCCAGAGAGTCGACAGTCGACGTCATCGCACGGAGCGCGCGTG
The DNA here is from genome assembly GCA_014379205.1 of Gemmatimonadaceae bacterium. GTDB lineage: Bacteria > Gemmatimonadota > Gemmatimonadetes > Gemmatimonadales > Gemmatimonadaceae > JACMME01. The sequence continues at coordinate 14,686 of JACMME010000092.1, read as the reverse complement.
CCTGTATGGCGTTGGCGGGCGGTGGTGGTTCGGCGAGGTATTCTTCGAGATACAGGGCGGCTTCGCGCGACTTGGCCGCTCGGTTCTTCGGGTCTAGGAGAAACACCGCTCTCCAGTAGGTTGCTTCACGCGCCTCGGCTGTGCCCTTGCGGCGCTTGATGAAATCCGCGAGCACCGCATCGGCTTCGTCGAACTTGCGATCTTCGGCAGCAGCCTGCGCTTCGGTAAACGCTTTGATCCAATCCACTGTTGGAGCGAGGATGGGCGGACTGGAGCGCTGTGCGCAGGCGAGCGTTAAACAGGCAAACAGAACCAGCGGCAAATTCCTCATGAGAGGGCGCCCGCGGTCGCTGGCCTGCGCTCCTGCGGTGCCAGCCTCGTTGCGGCGCGAATGGGAAGTGTTATGTGAAAGGTCGTTCCCATTCCCACCTCGCTGGTCGCCGTTATCGTTCCGCTGTGCGCCAGGACGATCTGCTTCGCGATAGCGAGCCCCAGCCCCGTGCCGGCGTGCGCAGCCGAGTTCTGGTTGCTCGCCTGGTAGAACTTCTCGAAGATGTGCGGAAGCTGTTCCGGGGCAATACCGGCGCCGGAGTCGTGCACGCTTATGTGCACGTCGTTCTCGACTGTCTCGACACCTAGCGTTACAGACTCGCCGCCCGATGTGAATTTGAACGCGTTTGAGAGAAGATTCCCAAGTACTTCGTTGATGCGGTCCGAGTCCCAGTACACTTCTTCGGGAAGCACTCCATTGCGATCGATGCGAAACTCGACCTCGCGCTGAAGGGAAAGAACGCGAAAAGTCTTTTCCAGGTCGGTAAGAAAACTGTGAATCTGCACTGGACGAGTTTCGATTTTTCCTCCCCCAGCCTCGAAACGACTGATGTCCAGTAGCTGGTGCACCAACCGCGCCAGAGATCTTGTCTGCATCTCGACCGTCGCGAGGATGTCTCGCTGTTTCGGCGCCACTTCGCCGTACACGCCCTCCTCCAGCAGCTGCACGTAGCCAAGTATCACGTTGATGGGCGTCTTGAGCTCGTGCGACGCGACTGAAACAAACTCTGCCTTGAGCTGGTCGAGAGCGGCAAGCTGCTCCGCCATCGACTGAAAGCTTCCGGAAAGCCGTCCGAACTCGTCCTTGCGTTTCGGAGACATCTTCAGACGGTGGCCAAACTCGCCTCCGGCTACGGCTGACATCCCCCCGTCGAGATCCCGGAGCGGCTCCGCTATCGATCGCCAGATGATGAAGCCCATGACGAGCGCAGCAATGCCCGCGATCATGAACGCGACTCCGGAGGCACGCTGCGCCTCTCCCGATGCTGCTTCAGCGTGCTCCACGCGAACTCCGATTCGGTCACGCAGCTGAGATTCCGCCGAACGCAGTATGCTGTCAGCGCGGTTGATAGCGGGTACGATGCGGGAATCAGCCAGCGAGTCCGCCGCCGCGGCTCGCCCTTCGGAGACGGCTGCGGATGCAAGCCGGGTGGATGTGGCCGCGAAGTTCATCGCGGTTTCGATGCCACTGGCGGAGCGCTCCAACCTGAAGTCGCGCAGCCGGCCCGCGGCGAAAGCGACGCGTGCTCCTCGCGCCAGTAGCGTATCACGCGTCGTATCACTCGGGAACGCCGAAAACGCGATCTGAGCGCTGCGCACATCATCGACATCGCTGCGCAGCCGACTCACACGCACAGAGGCAGCGAAATCGCGATCGCGAAGGTCGAGTGTGTCGTCGTGAATGCGATCGAGCGAACGGAGGGCGAATGCCAGTGGTGCGATCATGATGACCGCGATGGCAAATAATCCGAGCGCCAGCCGTCCACGAATGGACACTAAAAAAACACCCTCGCGCCCATTGCGAATCCGTAACCAGTCGCCGCCCTGGAGTTTGCCGGATACGGAATGTCTGGAGGTCCTCTTCGATTGCGCAGGTCATAGATAAACAGCGCAGCGCTGCCAAGAAGAGTTACTTCGCCTCCAATTATTGCCTGGTGCGCGCGACGATCTGCGGACACAGCGCGCTGGTACAGCTGCTCGGCGCGAGCGTCCGCATAGCTGTTCCCATCGCTGGCGCAGCGTTCCTGCTCCTCTCGGCAAAGCTGGCCAAGTTCGGCATAATTGTCGTCGGCTCGCTGGGACTGAGAAACAGCAAAAGCGCCGAACCCCACGGCCGCTCCCAGCAGCACCCATTTCGCCAGCCGCACCGAGGTCCACGAGCGTGGCGCCGCTGGCTGAGATGGTTGAGCCGACGCCACAGTTGAATCTGCCAAGCTGCAGGCAATGAACAATGCAGCTACCACCCGAAGCACCATCGTCTTCATCTGAGGCTCACGATATTACCGAGAATTGGTGCCACTATGATCTGACTGTTGCGCACTACGGGGGGGTGGCGGAGCTCGCTGCCGATTTGGCGCTCCCATAGCCGCGCCCCCGTCTGACGGTCGAACAGGGCTACTTCGCCTCGAACTGTTGCAACCAATACGCCGCCGCGAACTAGCGTGGGTCCAGCCACCGTATTGCAGGCGAGTTTGAGCTGCCTGGCCGTGGCGGGTGCGGCGACCGGAATCGCCCAGAAATCGCACGCGGCCGTGAGGGCAAAGACCGTGTCCCTCCAGACGATGGGAGCGCCGAGTACTGGCGATGTGGTCGGAACGCTCCAAAGGAGGCGTGGGAGCCCGGGGGCAGGTTGGAGGCTGTCCCTTTGACGGTCTTGCAACCTGCCTGCATCGGCATTCTTCGATCCGAGCGTGATGGCTGTCACACGCCCGGAGGGTGACGCAAGAATTATTGCCGTGTCATTAAGCACTGCGATTGCCGCCGTGGTGGCTTCCGTGAGAGGAAACCTGTTGAGAACTGAACCCGTGCCAGCGTTCATGACGAAAAGCGTATCGGTGAGCGTTGTGACTACTACTCGGCCGTCACGCGTCAGCAACGGTCCCGACAGGGACGGACCTATTGCGCGGGACCAAAGCATTTTGCCAGTTGTGGCATTGACGGCGAAGGCACGGCCATCGATATGTGTGGCCCCGTAAACGACACCGTCCTGCAACACCAGCGCAGACGCTACGTCGCCTACTCCCGTGCGCCAGCGGCGTTTCCCGTTATACAGATTGAGAGCTATGAGGGCACCAGCGCGTCCTTCGGTTGCCGCGTAGATTCGGCCGTCAGCCATGAGTGGTCCGGTGCCGAAGGGCGCTTCCCCGCGATGCCGCCAGTAGGTCTGCCCAGTGCGCGTATCCAGGGCGTACACCCAACGATCGATTGTGGCGATCGCGATGACCCGGTCGCCAATTGCGGGCGCACCTACAGTTCCGCGTCCCGCAAACGCGCGCCACGCTACTCGCGGATCGGTCGTGTTTGCGTCCGGCAGTGGATCCACGTCAGAAGCCACACTGGAATATCCTCGCACATCGTTCACGCCGTCGCGGGGAACGCGCCGTTTCACACCGCTGCATCCGAGTACGTTGACAGTGATTAGCAGCGCGGATAGTTTGCCCGCCCAGCGACGTAACCCTAGATCAATCAATGACATTCTCAACTGTAAGCATCAGCGGTCTGCGCGGCGTTGTCGGGCAGACCGCTACTGTGCGTGGCTGGGTAACGCATATTCGATCGTCGGGCAAAGTTGCCTTCGTGGTCGCGCGCGACGGTAGTGGCATTTTGCAGTGCGTGATCGTCAAGAGCGCGGTTACGGCGAAAAGCTGGGAAACGTTTGGGCAATTGACGGTGGAAGCTTCGGTCAGCGTGACTGGCGAGATTCGCGCCGATGCGCGCGCGCCGGGCGGCGTTGAGATGGGCGTCTCCGACCTCAACCTCATCGGCGACAGCCCGCTTGACTATCCAATTCAGCCCAAGGAACACGGAATCGATTTTCTTCTGGATCACCGGCATTTGTGGTTGAGAAGCCGAAAACAGGTCGCCATTGCGCGCGCTCGCCACGAGATCGAACAGGCGATCCATGATTTCTTCTACGAGCGGCAGTTCGTGCGCGTTGACACTCCCATACTGACCGCTGCGATTGGAGAGCGTTCCGGCCTCTTTGCGACAGAGTACTTCGAAGAGGGCAATGCCTATCTGGCGCAAACGGGACAGCTGTATGGGGAGGCGGCCGCAGCCGCACTGGGTAAAATATACACTTTCGGACCCACCTTCCGGGCGGAAAAAAGCAAAACACGGCGGCACCTCACCGAGTTCTGGATGATCGAACCGGAGGTCGCCTGGAATGATTCAGAGGCGAACATGGTGCTCCAGGAAGATTTTGTGTCCTACATCGTTCGCCGCGCTCTTGATAGAGCTTCCGATGAGCTGAAAGAGCTGGAGCGTGACACAAGCGCTCTGGAGCGGGTGAAGGCTCCATTCCCTCGAATCAATTACACCGAAGCGGTAGCGACCCTCCAGAGTAAGGGAAGCACCATACAATGGGGCGACGATCTAGGGGCCGAAGACGAAACACTACTGGTGGCGGACTACGACCTTCCGATCTTCGTCTTCAACTACCCGAAGGAGGCGAAGGCCTTCTACATGAAGGAAAATCCGGACGATCCGCGCACGGTATTGTGCAACGATTGCCTCGGGCCGGAAGGTTATGGCGAAATTATTGGCGGAAGCCAGCGTGAAGACAATTACGACAGGCTCCTTGCGCGAATCAAGGAAGAGGGATTGCCTGTGGACGCCTACGGCTGGTATCTGGATCTACGGAAATACGGCACCTTCCCACACGCGGGATTCGGACTGGGGCTGGAGAGAACCGTTGCGTGGATTTGCGGCTTGCCACATTTGCGGGAGACAATCGCATTTCCAAGGATGATGAACAGACTGAGACCATGAGCGCCCCGTTCGGAAAGTCACTCCCTCTTCTTCACCTCCTCCCAGAGGGCATCCAGCCCGTCGAGCCCTACCGCTCTCGCGTCCAGTCCTCGTTCGAGCACGAGGAGCTCGATCGCCCCGAAACGGCGTGCGAATTTTGCATTTGCCCTGTCCAGCGCGAGTGATGCATGCACGCCGGACTTCCGGCACAGGTTGACGACCGCGAACAAAAGGTCACCCAACTCTCCCTCGAGTGCGGCATGTCCCTCATCGTGCGGCGGTGAGCTGTGCGAATCCTTTCGGGTCTGCTGCAGCGCCAATTGCTCGCGTACCTCGAAAAGCTCCTCTTCAATCTTCGCGGCTGGCCCGAATACATCTGGCCAGTCGAACCCCACTCCAGCGGCACGGTCCTGCAAGCGATGAGCCCGATGCAATGACGGTAGCCTGGCTGGCAAACCTTCCTCGATGGTCGTCCGGGTTTTTGCTTTGATGCTCTCCCACGATTCGCGCACTGCACCAGAGTAAAGGTGTGGGTGGCGCGCTTTCATCTTGCCAATGAGCGTAGCCGCTACGTCGTGTATGTCAAAGGCGCCACGCTGCTCAGCCACCACCGCATGGAAGAGCACCTGTAGCAGCAGGTCGCCCAGCTCCTCACGCATCTGTCGGTCATCCGCCAGCCGAATGGCCTCGTCCAGCTCGTGCGCTTCCTCGATAAGGTATGGTCGCAAAGACTCGTGGTTCTGGGCGGCATCCCATTCGCAACGCTTCCTCAGATCGCGCATCAAAGTAAGCGTATCTTCAAGCGTGGGTTTGTCTTGCATTATCCTCTCCCGTGGCGGTATACTACGCGCCACTTGAATGATCAGTCAATTGCCGAATGATACCACGCGCGCCTGGGTCGAAATCGACCTTGGCGCGTTACAGCACAATGGAGCCACGCTTGCGATTCTGGCAGGGGTACCTCTGCTGCCAATGGTCAAGGCGGACGCGTACGGTCTCGGCGCGGTTTCAGTCGCCTCCGCGCTCGAGCAGCTCCACCCGTGGGGCTATGGCGTGGCAACGGTTGAAGAAGGAGCGGAGTTGCGCGACTCAGGAATCGAGCGCCCGATCCTGGTTTTCACTCCACTGCTGAGTGATGACTTCGCTGCTGCGCACGATGCTCGGCTTACCCCCGTCCTGTCCTCTCGCCCGGCAATTCAGAAATGGATGCACGAAATCTCTCGTAAGGCCAAACCGTCACTGGCGAGTACTCCCGCTCCTTCCTCTCCGGCTCCGCTGGAGCCGCAGTACCATCTCGGCATCGATACCGGCATGTCTCGCGCTGGGGCGCGCACCCGCGACCTGCCGGGGTTGCATGATCTGCTGACGTCTTTCCCTCCGGAAGGTGCTTGTACACACTTCCACTCGTCCGAGCTGAACGATGGCTCTTCCGAGGAGCAGGAACGCCGCTTCGAGGAGGCTCTCAAGACGCTCCCGGCCATGCCGAGCCTTCTGCATTGTGAAAATGGAGCAGCGGTAGTGCGTCGACAACGCAGCCGCTGGAATCTCGTCAGACCTGGGATCTTCCTTTACGGAGTTGGAAGTGGTGCGGGTGCCAGCGTTCAGCCGCGACCAGTTGTTAGCGTGCTCGCCCGGCTCGTAGATCTGCGCTTCGTCGAAAACGGGGAAACTGTCAGCTACGACGCGACTTACCGCGCAGTGGGCCAGCGGCGTATAGCCACACTTGCGATCGGTTACGCCGACGGATACCGCCGCGCCCTCAGTAACCGTGGTATTGCCATACTCAATGGCAAGCGCGTTCCGGTGGCCGGTTTGGTGACCATGGACATGACCATGCTCGACGTGACCGACGTTCCATGTGAGTTGGGGGATGTGGCGACGCTTATTTCAAGCGATGCGGAGGTACGGGCCGGTGCGGCCCAAACCGAGAGTCATTCTCTGGACGTCGAGGGTGTCGCGCGGGAGGCGGACGTGTCTCCCTACGAATTGCTCACGGGGTTGAGAACCCGCCTTCCGCGCGTATATCGCGGAGCCGGCGTTTGAGCCGCCGAGCCGTGATAATCGTGCTTGATGGCGTGGGCATCGGAGAGGCGCCAGATGCGGAGTCGTATGGTGACTCCGGCAGCGACACTCTCGGTAACATTGCGGCCGCCGTTGGCGGACTCGATTTGCCGAACCTCGAGGCTGCGGGGCTCGGCTGCATCAGGCCCTTACCAGGCATCCGCCGCATAGCAGACCCCATCGGCGCATGGGGGTCTTTGTTGCCACGGAGCGCTGGCAAGGACAGCACAGCGGGGCATTGGGAGATCGCCGGAATACAGCTGGCAGCGCCATTCCCAACCTACCCCAACGGCTTTCCTGACGATGTGATCGCGGAGTTCGTGCGCAGAACGGGACGCCCGGTCATAGGCAACGTTGTTGGCAGCGGCACTGATGTAATTGGGCGCTATGGAGCCGAGCACGTGCGAAGTGGCGCCTGGATCGTGTACACATCCGCCGACTCTGTATTCCAGGTAGCGGCGCACGAACACGTAGTTGCGATTGATGAGCTCTACGACGCGTGCAGAATTGCGCGTCAGATGCTGGTGCCGCCGCACGCTCTTTCGCGTGTTATCGCGCGGCCATTCGAGGGCAGCGACGGCGCTTACTCACGAACCGTGCGTCGCAAGGATTTCTCAGTCCCACCGCCGGGTGAAACGCTGCTCGATGCGCTCGAGGCGCGCGGTGTTCCTCGTCGGGGTGTTGGAAAGGTGGACGATCTTTTCGCAAGCCGGGCGATTGATTCCGAGCACGTGACCAGCAATGCTCACGGCATTCTTGCCATTCATCGCGCGCTTTCCGAAATGGACGGTGGGCTCCTCTTCGCCAACCTTGTAGATTTCGATCAACTATGGGGGCACCGAAATGACGTTACGGGGTTCTATGAGGAACTTCGTTACTTCGATGCCGCTATGCCGGCGCTCCGCTCCGCGCTCTCCGAGGACGATCTGCTTTTTCTGACCGCCGACCACGGCAACGACCCGACGACACCATCTACTGATCATTCACGGGAGCGCGTTCCGCTCCTCGCGATCGGCGCACGTGTGCGGCCAGTTTCTATTGGAGAGCGTCCAACTTTCTCGGACCTCGGCGCAACGGTGTCCGAATGGCTTGGCTCTGAGTTCCGGGGTTGTGGTACTTCTTTTCTACAGGAAATCCTGAGCGCATGAAGATTGGCGGCAGGGATGTCACGAGCGAATGCGAGAAAGCGTTTGCGGCAATGGAAAATGCTTACGCGCCATACTCTGGCTTTAGAGTGGGTGCTGCGCTTGTCGCGGAGGATGGCTCGCTATTTTCCGGCTGCAACGTCGAGAACTCGGCCTATCCCTCAGGATTGTGCGCCGAACGCGCCGCGGTCGCTGCAGCGGTGACCGCGGGAGTGCGGGCGTTTCGCCTTATCGTTGTCGCGACAGAAGCGGACGAGCCAACGCCACCTTGCGGAATGTGCCGGCAGGTGCTTGTCGAATTTGCTCCGGATCTGCGCATCGTGAGTTGCACGCGCGGGGGTGGCAGGGCGGAGTGGAAGCTTTCCGACCTCCTGCCGAATCCCTTCACGCCGCGTTCACTGGAGCACGCATGAAGCTCGGCCGAATCGTGGGCTCGGTGGTGTCGACGCGAAAGGATGCCTCTCTGGAGTCGCTCAAACTCCTGATTGTAGAAAACCTCGGGACGGATCTGGAAAAGGAAGGCGGGTATGTAGTGGCAATTGATAGTGTGGGTGCTGGAACAGGAGAGGTCGTCCTGTACGCGACCGGCAGTTCCGCGCGACAAACAAATGTGACAAAGGACCGGCCCGTGGATGCGGTCATCATGGCGATCGTTGACAGCTTTGACGTGGACGGAAAGAGTGTTCGACTTGCGTAAACCGATCTGTTTTTTCGCGCTTGCCGCGCTTCTGATAACGATGCTTGGTGCGTGCCGTGAGAAGCTGGAGGGTGGGGCGGCATGTCCGGCGCTGTGTCCGGAGCAGGGTTTGGAAGTGCGTGATACGACGCTCTTCCCATTTGCATTTCCCAGTCCGGTTGCCATCGACAGCACGATTTTGGGTTTCCCGCCGATTGGAACCGAGCTTCAGCTCGTCATCGCGCGTCGTGGCGATTCATTGCAGACAGCCGCTATCGCGCGTTTTGATACGCTCTCCTCGACGATCAGGATCGGCGTTACGGATACCAGCCGTCGGCCGATTACAGGTATCGATTCCGCGAGTCTTGTAATCGAGGTTGGAGAAACACCTATCGCAACATCGCGCGTGACGATTGAGGTATACGACGTCGACACGACCGCGGCTGATCTCGATGTAGGCGCGATCCGCCCGTTATTTCGGCCGGACCGTCTGATCGCCAGCGCATCCTTCGCTCAGGACTCCCTGACCGGAAGGTTACGAATTCCTCTCCCGACTGCGTTTCTCGCGTCCAGGGTAATTGGCGGCCAACGAGTCCGCCTGGGCATCGCCGTTAGAAGCGATGCTTCCGTTCAGATACGTTCGTTGAGCACAGAAAGCGGCGGTCCACCTGTTATTACGTACCTGGCTCGAGTCGCGAATGATACGCAGACCGTCGCCGCGGCAACGAATTCGAGAGGGGCCTTGAGAGGGCTGGCAGACTTTGTAGTAGTTCTGAGATCCAGCCAGGCACCAGCCACCTTGCTGGTCGTGGGAGGGCTTCCTTCAAGCCGGGTATACCTCCGCTTCGTGCTTCCAACCGAGTTCCTCGATTCCACGACGATCGTTCGAGCTACGCTGGTGCTAACGCAGATTCCCAGTACCGCCGTCGACGCGGCGGATACGATTATCGTCATACCTCGACTTGTTCGTGCCAGCAGCATTCTGGATTCGGATCCAGGCAAGGCGTCCCTGCTGCTTGGAGATCCGCAAACCTTTTTCGTGCCAGCGCTCCGCCTTGTGCCAGGTGCAAGCGGCACTAGAAAGTTTGAGATAGTCAACGCTGTCAATCGATGGAAATCAGAGGACCCCGAAGAGTTTACTCGGGCGTTAGTGCTTCAGGCGGCTGACGAGGGCAACAGCGCTCACTCGGCCATTTTTTACTCGTCCGAGGCTCAGGATCCGGCGCTCAGGCCGCGCCTGGAAATCACTTTCATACCAATAGCCGGCTTCGGACTTCCATGATGCATCGTCTTCTCGGTATTCTCGCCGCGGTTTCCTGTGTGCCATTGCTTCTGCACTCTCAGGGAACTCTTAGTACGCAGGGATTCGGATACCCTCCCGGGCAGCTCAGTGCTCGCGCGCAGGCCAGTGGCGGCGCAATCGCGGAGCTCGATCCTCTGTCTCCAGTGAATCCCGCAGCGCTTCCAGGCTGGGAGCGGTCGGGTGCCTACTTTCAGTATTCACCTGAGTTTCGCCAGGTTCTCGGCACTGAAGAGGAAAACGAACGCTCGGTTGTCTCGAGGTTTCCTGTCATAGCCGCGGCTCTAAGGGTTTCCGAACGCGGAATGCTTGGTGTTTCCGTATCAACGCTTCTGGACAACACGTGGCAGACCGAATCCAGGCTTCTGGTTGGGTCGGGAAGCGATACATCCACCGCGTCGACGGTTTTTCGTAGCACCGGAGCTATCAATGACATACGGGTGGCCGGATCGTACATCGTAAGAAATTCGCTTCGCGTCGGCTTCGGCTTTCATGTCTTTGCGGGGGAGAGCCGCAGACGGCGTGAGGTTCTGTTCAGTGACTCGACGCGATTGAGCTTCTTCCAGGACCAGGCATTCGGGTTCTCCGGGAAGGCGGTGAGCGGAGGGATAGAATGGCGGCCCTTGACCATCCTTTCCATTGGGGCATCAGCACGCGTGGGCGGGCGAATAACCGCCTCCATCGGCGATTCCGCGCTGCGGAGAACGGATGCTCCCACACGCGCGGGTGTAGGCGTGCACTTTCGGGGCATAGCGGGAACTCTGCTTGCCGCGCGCGCTGAATGGCAAGGCTGGAGCTCGCTGGACGATCTTTCTGCACGTGATGACGAAACTCACAACTCCTGGGACATGAGTTTCGGCGCGGAGGCGAAGGGCCCACGCTGGTTCGGCTACGAAATTCCAGTGCGAGCCGGCGCTCGCTTTCGCACGCTTCCCTTTGGAACGCCTGAGGGGGGCAAGGTCCGGGAGACTGGAATCAGCGCCGGATTCGGACTGCCCCTGGCGCGTAATCGCGCGAGTGCAGACTTCGCTGTCGAGCGTGACCAGCGTAGCGGCCCGCAGAACTTGCGTGAGCGGGCATGGACTCTGAGTTTCGGATTTCTGATTCGGCTTTGAGATACGGGGCGCGGCACTGCGGATTGCGAATTGCGTATTGGCGACCCGCCAGTTCGACGATACTTGTTGAATGGTCAGCTCAGATTGAAGCTCTGGTTTTTCGGAAATCCGCAATCCGCAATCCGCCATCCAGTCTGCAGCATCCCGCGTCCCCCGTTCCGCGCATTGTATGACGGCCCCCGATTTAGCCAGTCCGCTTATACTGGTCGCCGATGACTTGCCGGTAAATGTTGAATTGCTGACGGATCAGCTCGCGACGTTTGATTATCGCGTCATTTCAGCCTTCGACGGCCCATCCGCGGTCGAATCATGCTTCACGAATCGCCCGGACATCTGCATTCTTGATGTCTTCATGCCCGCAGGAGACCTTGGAGTCGATGATCGCTCTACAGGCTTTGAAGTTTGCCGGCGCATAAAGCGCGATCCGCGCACATCGCGCATTCCTGTCATCTTCGTCACGGCGCTCAACGATGCGACAGACCGGGTCAAGGGGATCGAGGCTGGGGGCGATGATTTTCTCACCAAGCCGCACAACCGCCAGATTTTAGGCGCCCGGGTTCGTAGCCTGCTTCGTCTCAAGCACGCCACGGATGCGTTGGAGGACAGTAATCGGAAGCTGCGTGAGCTTGAGAAGGTGCGGGACGATCTAATGAAAATGATCGTGCACGACCTCAAGACTCCATTGTCCGCGGTGTTGGCATCGCTCGAGATGGTGATTGACGGTGACTTTGGCGCTGTGGAGCCACGGCAGCGTCAGGTGCTGGCCGACGCGGAGGTCAAGGGAAAGGAGCTTCTGGATCTCATCGGTGATCTTCTGGAGCTCGCCAGACTGGAGGAAGCCGAAATCCCGCTGGATATCGGCCAGGTAGATCCTTCCGAGCTGTTCACTGAAGTGCAACGCGAATGGGCCCTTCGTTTTCGGCAGGAAGGCGCAACGTTGCGCGTTGAAATCGCGACGGGCACGCCGCGCTTGCGTGCCGACCGGGGTCTCCTGAGGCGCGTTATTGGCAACCTGGTACAGAACGCCGTTACACATTCGCCCCCACCTGTCAATGTCCGGCTTGCGGCGCGCGCCGATGGCACTGATCGCATTCTCATAACTGTGGCGGACGACGGTCAGGGTATTCCGCCCGAGTACCGTGAAGTGATTTTTCGGAAATTCGAGCGCGTACATCAGGTTGGGGTTACGCATACTCGCAGCTCAGGACTTGGCTTGGCGTTCTGCAAGCTCGCCGTGGAAGCTCATGGCGGCCGCATTTGGGTGCAGAGCGGAGAAGTCGCCGAGCGTGGCAGTCAGTTCCACATTTCGCTTCCTCTCGAGCCCCAAGCGCGCTCCACGTCGTGAAAGTTCATCTGCAGACGATTGGTTGCCGCGCAAACCAGTACGACACCGAAGCTGTTGGTGCGATGCTCATGGCCGGCGGCCATCAGATTACCGCGAATGTCGCTGAAGCTGATGTAGCGGTAATCAACAGCTGCGCCGTGACGCTGGAGGCAGAGGCCGATCTCAGGCAGCGTGTGCGTCGCGCGGCGCGCGCCAATCCGGGGCTTCGAACGGTGGTTATGGGGTGTGCATCCGCGATGCCCGAAGCGCAGCAGGCAATCGCTGCGCTTCCGACGGTGCAACACGTCATTCCCGGTGCGGACATGGTTCGCATGGCGAATGCACTGGAGCTCGACGCAGCCCTCGCATCAAGCTTGCCGACTACTCAGCGTGGCGCACGCGCCTTGCTTCGAGTGCAGGACGGCTGCGATGAGCATTGTACCTTTTGCGCGACGCGGATAGCTCGAGGCCTGAATCGATCGCGCAGTCCTGCAATTCTAGTCGCGGAAGCGCGTGAGCTTGCCAACCGGCACCCGGAAATCGTATTGACCGGCATCCACATTGGCACCTACGGAGCTGATCAGGGCACGTCACTCGGCGAGCTCGTTGAGCGTCTCGTTCTGGAGGTTCCGGATGTGCGCTTTCGTCTCAGCTCGATCGAGGCAACTGAAGTCGATGACAAACTAGCCGAGATGCTGGGAAGCGACGCGCGCCGGGTGGCGCCGTATCTCCACGCGCCGCTGCAATCAGGATCGGACCGGATACTGAAGCGAATGGGGCGGCATTGGTACACCGCATCGCGGTACGTTACCGCTTTGGAAAAACTCGTGGCTGGAATGCCGGTGTTCGGCCTCGGTGCGGACATCATTGCCGGATTTCCAGGTGAGACCGAGGAAGATCATGAGGCCACACTGGAGCTGGTGAAGTCGCTGCCATTTTCCGCCATCCACGTCTTTCCGTACTCGGCACGTCCAGGAACGGCGGCTGTACATATGGCTGGGGAGCTGCGCAAAGCTGTGATCGTACAGCGTGCCGCGGAGCTCCGCGCCCTTGGGTCGCACAAGGCAGTACAGTACCAGAATGCGCGCATTGGAGGCGAAGCCGAGATCGTTGTGACTGACGGCGGAACGCAACCGCGCGGCGTCACCGAGGACTTTCTGACGGTTGCGGTTACGGATGCCAGATATCCAAGAGGATCACGCTTCCGCGCGAGATTGGAAGCAGGTGACAGTGGCCTTCGCACCAAACCTCTGGTCGGCTAGACCTGAGACTGGATGGCGCCTTCCGATGCGCTTCCCCAGTGTCGGAGCGTGGCCGTTTTCTGGTCAGTTCACCATTTGGGGGGGGCGCATAGCACACTAGTGGCAGTCACATCGACTGACTCTCGCGGACCGTTTTGACGCGTTCGGCGTTAAATTGCGAAAATGACTACCCACGCCTCCGGTACAGTCTACATTGAAACCTACGGTTGCCAGATGAACGTCAGCGATTCCGAGCTGATGTACGGACGGCTTGCTGAATTCGGTTATGTCGCCGTTGGCAATCCTGACGAAGCCGACGTCATCCTCGTCAATACTTGCGCCATTCGAGACCACGCGGAACAACGTGTCATCGGGCGATTGGGCGAGCTCAAGCGGCACATGAAGCCGAATTCGGTACTCGGAGTAACCGGATGCATGGCGCAACGACTTGGGCCACGCTTGCTCAAGAGCGCAAAGCACGTTCAGCTCGTCATCGGTCCCGATGGCTATCGCGCGCTTCCTTCTCTCGTCGAAGGTGCCCGCAACGGAGTGCGCGCCTCCTCCGTAGAGTTCGACCTCGAAGAACACTACGAAGACTTCCGCGCCCAGCGCTTCGACGGTGTGAAGGCATGGATTCCTGTGCAACGCGGCTGCGATTACAAATGCACCTATTGCATAGTTCCGATGACGCGCGGCCCTGAGCGCAGCCGTAGACTTCTGGACGTGGTTCGTGAGGCACGCGGAATCGCGGAGTCAGGAATCACGGAAATAACTCTCCTCGGTCAAACGGTCAACTCATACAACGACGGACAGCATGATTTTGCCGCGCTGCTAAGGGCGGTTGGCGCGGTTTCGGGAGTGAGGCGACTGCGCTTTACCAGCCCGCACCCTAACGACTTCAGCGAGAGAGTCATCGATGCGATGGCTGAGACGCCAGCCGTCTGCGAGCACGTGCACCTTCCCATGCAGTCAGGATCGTCGAACGTGCTCAAACGCATGTTACGTCGTTATACCCGGGAGTCGT
>JACMME010000091.1 GCA_014379205.1 Gemmatimonadaceae bacterium | reverse complement strand
GGCCAAGTATAGCTACCGAATCAGGGACGGGGGACCCGGGAAGCCGAGACTTCCAAACCGGTAGACCAAAGCCGTTTCGAGCACCCAGTCTTGCGCACGGCGCCTGGTTGATGCAAGTCATAGGGCAAATACTGTCCACTTATAGCCCAAAGCAGGGAGGCATATGCCAGTCACTTCTCCTCCGATCGACCCCGAGGCGCTGGCCGGTTTGCGCCGTGGGGAGGAGGGCGCTCTCGAGCGCCTGTTCCGTGACCAGTACGACTCGCTGACCGCGGAAGCGAAGACGGTGTTGGGAGACGATACACTTGCGGCACTAACCGTGGAGAAAGTGTTCGTGCGCACGTGGAAAGAACGAGAACGCATGAAAACGCCCACAGAGCTCGCATCCTTCCTGCACCAAACGGTGCATGAGGCTGCCGTTCAGAAGCAAAGCCGGCGCGCCGGTCTGCACCAGATGGACCTGCATGGTCACGGTCACACCTCGGCCGGCCACGTGAGACAGCGTCCCACGGTTGACGCCGCCTGGTCACAGATTGCCACAGCGTTGCACGCTACTCCCGCGGATGCAAAGGCGGCTGCGCGCGAGCAAGCCATACATTCCCGGCATGAAGCGGCCGTGCACATCGCCGCGACCGCCAGACCTTACGCATGGGTCAAGCCGACGGCGTTCACGATTCTGGTTGCGGTGAGTCTGCTCGGCCTGGGTTGGTGGATCACGCGTGCCACAGCTGGCTCAGCCATTGATGCGGCAATTGCATCGGCAGATGCGCGCGTTCTGGCAACTACACAGGGGCAGCTCGCGGAGGTCACGCTCCGCGACGGCAGCACTGCGCGGATCGCGGCAGAGTCGAAACTTCGTCTGCCGAAAGCGTTCGGAAACCAGATGCGGGCGCTGCGTCTGGAAGGGACAGCAACATTCAATGTCTCACCGGGCAAAGATGCGGCCTTCCAGGTCCGCACTCCGAATGCCACCATCAGGGCGACCGGCACTGTCTTCAGCGCTCGCTCGTATCCGGCTGAGGATGTTGTCACAGTTCGTGTGCGCGAGGGACAGGTTACGGTCATCGCGAACGAAAAGGAGCGCGCGGTGCCAGCGGGCGGCGCGCTTGCGGTGGACAAAAACGGCACCATGAGGGAGCCGTCGACGCAGGAGCTCGACGAGGCGCTTGGCTGGGCAGATGGGATTTTCGTGGTCAATGGCCGGACCTTGCGCGAAACGTTGCCGATGCTGAAGCGCTGGTACGCCCTGGATCTCTTCCTCAAGGACACGTCGTTGTTCGGTCGGCGAGTGTCAATGCGCGCGAAGCTCGACTCCAAGGCGGAGGCGATCTCCTCATTGGAAGCGGGCGGGGGATTGGTGTTCGGATACGAAGGCACAACGATGGTGCTTACCGATACGTCGGTGGCGCCCAAGAAGGAAGTCAAGAAAAAGTAGCCGTCCCTCTTTGCAGGATCCAAGCACGCCGGCCGCCTCGCACCAACAAGTGCGAAGGTGGCCGGCGCTTTCAGCGGGTACGGTTTCGCTCCGCGATGGCGCTCGAGTCGCTCCGGTTGCTTCGGTATGAGTGTAAACGCCCGATCACCGAGGCGACTTGCGTTTGCTAACGAACGCGTCGCACAGTCGATCCCGATCGCCTTGCTATCCTGGCAACGCCGCCCACCGGAATGTCAACTGGTTACCACTGGAATCGCGGAGAGCTATCCGGTGTATAACGCAGTCGGATTCATGTCGGCCGAGTATTCTTGATTTTCATTGAGTGCGCCCGATTCGAGCGGCGCAAGACAGATAGGAGGAAGCTATGAACAGGATCAAGGTTTTTGTGCTTCTGGCGGGCCTTACCGGCCTGCTGATCGCAATAGGTGGATATTTCGACGGCCAAAGTGGGATGCTGATTGCGTTTGTAATGGCCGCAGGGATGAACTTTTTCATGTACTTCGCGTCGGACAAGATGGTTTTGCGCATGTATCGCGCGAAGATCGTCGATGCGGCGGCGGCTCCAGAGCTTTTCGCAATGGTCGACCGGCTTCGCCAGCGGGCAGGACTTCCCATGCCAACAGTCGCAATTGCGCCGCACGAGCAGCCCAACGCTTTCGCTACAGGGCGCGATCCGGAGCACGCCGTTGTGTGCGTGACCGAGGGGCTCATGCGCATTCTCGGCCGCGAGGAGGCGGAAGGAGTCATCGCCCACGAGCTGGCGCACATCAAGAACCGGGACATGTTGCTGCAGACTGTGGCTGCCACCATGGCTGGTGCGATAAGCAACCTGGCGTATTTCGGAATGTTTTTCGGGGGGCGTGATGACGATGGCGACAGCAACCCGATCGCAGCGATCCTGCTGATGATTCTGGCGCCCATCGGCGCGATGCTTATCCAGTTCGCGATCAGCCGCCAGCGTGAATTCAAGGCCGATGCGGTAGGCGCCGAGATCAGCGGTCAGCCTCTGGGTCTCGCCAGCGCGCTCAAGAAGCTGGACGTCGCGTCGCGCCGTATTCCGATGCACGTGGCGCCGGCAGCGGCTCCGCTTGCACTGGTGAACCCACTTGCCGCGCACGGCGGTGGCGTTGCCAAGCTATTCTCAACGCATCCACCAACCGCCGATCGGGTTGCAAGATTGGAAGCGCTGGCAGCGACCAGCCGCGGCAGCGCTCGCTAATTTCCTACGGCGGTTGGTGCACGTTCGTCGAACGGCCCGAATGCAGGTGGAGAATTTTCCCCGCATTCGTGCTGAGCGGCGCCCGGCGCTCGACCTGAAAGAGGTTGGCCTCCCGCAATGCCACCTCCATCATGCGCTTTATCACTGATCGGGCGCTGATGGCGGTGAAGAAAGCATCCGCCACGGCGCTAGTGTCGAGCGGACCTACTCTCGGGTGCACGAGCAGCCGAAGACGGGGTCGTCCATCGGCACCTTCTTCTTCGACCAGCTGGTAGTCGGTGGGAGCTCCTCCAAATCGGGCTGGTAGCTCCTCTTCGAGAACACGGATTACGTCTGCATCCAGAAAGGTCACTCCACCGCTCGTCAGCTTCTCGAAGCTTCGGATTGTGTGCAAGTGGGTCGCCCATCCAAGTCGCTCCAGCGGACAGCCACAGTCGCGCCGCACAAGAGTGCCCTGGTCCCCCATGGAAACGTTCAACAACGTGAATGGCGACGCAGCATGAAGCGAGCTGATGAACATCGCGTTCTCCGGGAGACCATCGTGACCGCCCCTCAAGGCGAGTGGCTGGATGAGCGCGTGCAGGTCGTGCAGAAAATGAACGTCGTCGGCCGTCTCTGGCGTGAGGCAGCCGTAGCCAATCGGACCACACTCCATGCTTCCATAACGTGCAACTACCACCGCACCCGTTTGGCGAATCGTACGCAGCCTGGCCTCGGTGGTAGGCTCACCGGCCAATGTGAATTGCGCCCCTGTAAGATCAATTCCCGCGTCGCTGGCCGCCTGGCACAGACTCACCGCTGAGCTCGGAAAGGTGAAGACGTGCGGAGTTTCTCCGGCATGTACGACTTCCGTCATCCAGTGAGCAATTGGAAGCGGGTCGTTCAGCGGGACGTATTGCGCAATTGGCAATGGAACACCCGCAAGACGGCTCCCCAAGCGCATGGCGATACTGCTCCAGCGGAATATCGGGTCCAGCCCTGGAGCGCCCGGATCAACTTGCGAGAACCAGCGAACCGGCGGCTGGCCGAAGCTGCCGTACTTCAGTAGGCGGAATCGAGCCCCTGCCCCGGGGGTTTCCCAAGTCGCCTTGAGCCAGGTGGAGCCGCCGCGCGCGTCGAGAGCCAGGTTGCTGTTGATCCCGCACCCTTTCACGAAGGCGAGGTCGATCAGGACCGGCGTTCCGGCGCTCCTGCTTCCACCGCTACGGGCCGGAATATGGAATGCGGCGAGCGGGTTGCGGAGCAGCTCCGGGCTTACCTCAACCGTAGCGCTCCCTCTCGTAGCCGGTCGACGGCCCTTGAATTCATTTACAGTCAGGTACACCCCTTTTCGGAAGAGACTGTGAAGCGCGCCTTCAACTCCCTCTTCATTCACCAACCGCTCCAGATCCCCATATTCGCAGCCCGCCAGCTGCAGCAATCGAAGGTATGGGCTAGGGGCGTGCTGATAGACAGCGCGTTTCGCTATGCCGAGAAAGTTGTGTTCCCGTTGCTCGAGACGGCGACGCAGCGTAATCCTGGCTTCAGACAGGCTGGTAGGATGTCGCAGGAAGGATGGGAGGCTGCTGAGAAAGCGCGCTCCAACTACGAAGCTCTTGAGGGGTACCTGCGAGTGCAGCCGTGCTATCATGCCTCTGCGGCTGAAGTAGACTCGGCGCTCATGCGGCGCTCCAGCTCGATCAGATCGGGCGGCGCCTGAACCAGCTCTATCAGCACGCCCTCACCGCCCGCGCTGGGATGAATGAACGTGATGTCACATCCAGCCGCACCCTTGCGAATGCCTCGGGGAGTAAAGCGCATGCCTCGAGCAGTTAGCCAGTCCACGGCGGCGTTCAGATCATCTACCCAGAGTCCTATGTGATTGAGTGGAGGCTTGTGGGCCCTGGGACTCTTCTCCGGATCAATGGGCTGCAGAAGGTTCATGCTGACGCGAAACGGGCCTGAGCCGGCCATGGCGATTTCCCCGGTTACGTTCTCTCCTTCGTTTCTAAAGCTGCCAGCCGCCGTGAGCCCGAGCGTGTCGATCCAGAGACTGCGTAGAGCTTTCAAGTCCAACCCGCCGATGGCAATCTGTTCGATGCCAAGCACCTTGAATGGTCGATCGCTCATGGCTTGGTGTTCCACTGGTGAATTTGGCGTTCGCTCCTGCTCCCTACACCTTGTTCTCGCCCCCAAGTCTGTGAAAGACTGCTTCATCCACCACCTTTCCCGCCTTCAAATGCTCGTGCACAATGCGTTCGAGCAGAGGAGGAGTGACATTAGCGTACCATACCCCTTCCGGATAAACCACGACTATCGGCCCGCTCTCACAAACACCGAGGCAAGGTGTTTCGCCGCGCTTGACGCGGTTTGCGCTGAACAGCAGGTCAGCATCCTGGAGTAGCTGCGGCAGCAACGAGTACAGCTGCGCGCCACGTCGGTCGGGCGAGCAGAATTGGCCAGTGCAGACAAGAACATGCCGAGCGTATGCCGCCATTACGGGATGCATCAGCGTTCCTGGCTAAGCGCCCTTGGAGTCCATAATAAGGAGCGATTCAAGGACTCTGACCCCTTGAATCGCGCCGCAACAGGCTCCTGTGGGCAGTTCGCGGGGGCTTGAACAGCCAGCCCGTGCTCTACTGTTTTTCTTCGCGCCGATAGCGCCCGAGCGCCCTTGCAAGATCGTACGAGGCGCGCACGTACAGGTATCGCCCGTTGAACCCGAATGGTGATGATCCAGCGTAGCGGTATATGCCGCGCGTCTGGTTTGGTGTGATGACCGTGTCAGGATAGACGTCGAAGATATTGTTTGCTCCGACCGTCAATCCAAGCTGGTCGAAGAACCTGTAGGAGAGAGCCAGATCAGTAACCCACCTGGCGTCAAACTTCTGGTCGAGGTTATCGCGGAACGT
>JACMME010000090.1 GCA_014379205.1 Gemmatimonadaceae bacterium | reverse complement strand
GCGGGCTGGATGATAAAGCTCCGCATCAAGGATGCCGCAGAAGAGGCCAAGCTGCTTTCGGCGGATAAATACCGGGGGCACGTGGGGGAATAGATCAGAATTGCGGACCGCGGACTGGATTTGCGGATTGCGGACAACTACAAACAGCGAACTGCGAACTGCGAACTGCGAACTACAAACTGCGAACTGCGAACTGCGAACTGCGAACTGCGCAGGTCGGTGATCTGTAATAGGCACTCAGCAATACGCATCACTAGTGCGTAGTCCCCCACGCAGTTCACAGTCCTCTTCGCAGTTCGCAGTTGTGCGCAATCCGCAATCCAGTTCACTCCGCCTCCACGTAAGCATCCGCCGGCAAGCAGGAGCACACCAGATTCCGGTCACCGTAGGCGCTTTCGATGCGCGCAACTGATGGCCAGAACTTTCGGTCGCGTGTCCACGAAGCAGGAAAGGCAGCCTGCTCTCGCGTGTAGACGTGCTGCCACTCGTTGGCCGTGACGCGGCGCAGTGTGTGAGGCGCGTGCTTCAGGGCATTATCACGCCGGTCGCTAATCCCTAGCTCTATCGCGTGGATCTCTTCCCGTATGGAGATGAGCGCTTCACAGAAGCGGTCTAGCTCCGCCTTGCTCTCGCTCTCGGTCGGCTCGATCATGAGAGTGCCGGCTACCGGGAACGACACCGTCGGAGCGTGGAACCCGTAGTCCATTAGGCGCTTCGCGATGTCCTCCACTTCGATTCCAGCGGAGGATCTGAGAGGACGTGGGTCGATGATGCACTCGTGCGCGACCAGACCGTTCTGACCTTTGTAGAGCACTGGATAGTGCTCTTCCAGCCGCTTTGCGACGTAGTTCGCATTGAGGATCGCGATTTCCGTCGCGCGTGTTAGGCCCTCACCACCCATCATGATTATGTACATGTAGGAGATGGGAAGGATGCTCGCGCTGCCCCACGGCGCCGCTGATACGGGGCCCACCGCGTTGTCGCGACCGAGCGATACGACCGGATGGCCAGGAAGAAAGGGCGCCAGGTGTCGCGCGACGCCGATAGGACCCATGCCTGGACCGCCGCCACCGTGTGGAATGCAGAACGTCTTGTGAAGGTTGAGATGGCAGACATCGGCACCGATGTCGCCGGGTCGCGCCACGCCGACCATTGCGTTCATGTTCGCGCCGTCCATATACACCTGGCCGCCGTGAGAATGCACGACGCTGCACACATCGCGGATCTCCTCCTCGAAGACGCCGTGGGTCGATGGGTAAGTCACCATGAGCGCAGCCAGATCCTGGTGGTGCGCTTCAGCCTTCGCCTTGAGATCAGCCATGTCCATGTGGCCGTGCTCGTCTGTCTTGACGACCAGCACCTTCATGCCAGCCATGACAGCGCTCGCCGGGTTCGTTCCATGCGCCGACTGCGGTATGAGGCACAGCGTTCGATGTGAGTCCCCACGCGACTGGTGGTACTTTCTGATTACGAGCAGCCCTGCATACTCACCTTGCGACCCAGCATTGGGCTGCAAGGACACAGCCGCAAATCCGGTGATTTCAGCCAGGGCTTTCTCGAGCAGCTCGAACATCGCACGATAACCCTCGGTCTGCTCCGGTGGGGCGAACGGATGCATCTTGCCGAACTCCGGCCAGGTCACTGGCATCATCTCCGCCGTCGCATTCAGCTTCATCGTGCACGAGCCAAGCGGAATCATGGAGTGCACAAGTGAGAGATCGCGTGACTCGAGCAAGCGGAGATAGCGGAGCATCTCCGTCTCGGAGTGATGTGTGTTGAATACCGGATGCAGCAGGTACGGGCTCGTGCGTTGAAAGGGCGCAGCGTAACGGAGGTGTACGCTGTCCGCGCCGTCAGCCCACTGATCGCCCGATTCCACGCTCTCAGCGCGAAACACGTCGAGAAGGGCAACAAGGTCGGTTTGCGTAACTGTCTCGTCGAGCGCGACTCCAACAGAGCCATCGTCAAAGGTGCGCAAGTTGATGCGCTGGTCTCTCGCTCGCCCCAGCAGCCCCTTGAGCGCATGTGCGCCCAACCTGACACGAATCGTGTCGAAGTACACCTTGTTCACAAGCTCGTAACCCGCGCCTTCAAGCTGGGCAGCTAGCATTGCGGTCAGGTGCCTGACGCGCGTGGCGATACGCTTTAGACCATCCGGACCGTGCCACACGGCGTACATGCCCGCGATTACGGCAAGGAGAACCTGCGCGGTGCAAACGTTGCTCGTAGCCTTTTCGCGACGGATGTGTTGCTCACGCGTTTGAAGTGCCATGCGTAGGGCGGGCCTGCCGTCCGCGTCTCGCGAAACACCGATGATTCTACCGGGAAGCTGACGCTTGAACTCGTCCTGAGTAGCAAAGAATGCGGCGTGAGGCCCGCCAAATCCGAGCGGAACGCCGAAGCGCTGCGTGTTTCCGACGACGATATCCGCCCCCCACTCACCCGGAGGAGTGAGGAGAGTCAAGCTCAGCAGGTCAGCGGCGACCGTAACCATCGCGTCCTCTGCATGGACGCGCTCGCAGAACTGGCGGTAATCGTGAACCGCACCGTCGGTCGCCGGATACTGAATGAGCGCGCCAAACAGGCCAGGAGCGGGAGTAAAATCGCTATGGTCGCCGAGCACTATCTGAAATCCCCGCGCTTCGGCTCGTGTACGCACGACCTCGATCGTTTGCGGATGACAATCTCGCGATACGAAAAAGGTTTCCTTGCCTGCCTTTCCCTTGATGCTGTAACTCATCGAGACCGCTTCGGCGGCAGCCGTCCCTTCGTCCAGCAGGGAGGCGTTCGCGATGGGGAGGGCCGTCAGGTCCATCACCATCGTCTGGAAGGTGAGCAGGGCCTCGAGGCGTCCCTGCGCGATCTCAGCCTGGTACGGTGTGTAGGCGGTGTACCAACCGGGGTTCTCGAGGATATTGCGCTGAATGACCGGAGGAGTAATGCAGTCGCTGTAGCCCATCCCGAGAAACGATCTAAAGATTCGATTCCGTGAAGCAATCTGCCGGAGGGCGGCGAGTGCCTCGTATTCACTCATTCCTTCCGCGATTTCGAGAGGACGGCGCAGGCGGATCTTCTCGGGCACTGTAGCGTCGATGAACTCAGTCAGTGAGGCGTATCCGAGCGTGTCGAGCATCTCACTGACGTCTTCTTCGCTGGGTCCGATGTGGCGTGACACGAAGCTTTGCGCAGTGGGTAGCGATAGAGGGCGCGAAGCGGTGGCGGGTGCGGTCATATAATCTCTCGGCGCCTGCTCGAGGCGCGATTGGGACTGGAGTGCACGGTTGTTTCCTAAAGTTAACGCGACCGGCACTCCGTCGTAACGAACCTGTCCTTTTGTCCCTGCCCCACACGTCCCTAAACAACCTGGGCCGGCGAAGCAGCCTACTGGGCCGTCGGTCGGGACTGGGAAACCCGGCATTGCCATCGATGATCGCAATGCATGCCGTATAACGTGCAGGAGCGCGCCGTCACGGCATTGCGCCCATAGTGGAACGAACTATTGTTGCCGCAGATGAGCGCAGACGTTGGCTTTCGCTGGCTGTGGTTGCTCTCGCCGCCGCTTACGGGGGCGCAAAACATGGCTCTGGACGAGGCACTCATGCTCCGCGCGGCAGAGCGTGGCGAGCGTTGCGTGCGGGTGTACGAATGGGCGCGACCCACTCTGTCTCTCGGCCGAAATCAGATTGCTCGTGGCCACTATGACCTCGCGCGCGCGGAGGAGCTCGGGATTGACATTGTTCGGCGGCTGACGGGTGGACGAGCCGTCCTGCACCATCGCGAAATTACGTATAGCCTCGCCTCTCCCGTTGACGGGTTTGGGGACCTGCGGGAGTCCTGCGGCGTGCTCAACCGAATCCTGCTCAATGCGCTCGCGCAAATGAGTGTCTCTGCCGAGATGGCAAGTCCGTCTGGCCGCACACCGGTTCCGGACACTCTACCTTGTTTCGACGCCGCCGCGCCTGGCGAGATTGTTTGGGAGGGACGCAAGCTGGTTGGAAGTGCTCAGGTTAGACACGACGGCGCATTGCTGCAGCACGGCTCAATCCTGGTCGAGGATGATCAGCAGCTCGCATGCGACCTGGCCCTTTTTCCGACTGCGACAGCGTCCAGGCCAGCGACCCTCTTCGAGCAGCTCGGCCGGGCGCCTGCCGCATCGGAGTTCGCTCGAACGTTCGTCGCAGCCCTCGGCGCCGCGACCGTCGACCCTGTTCGTCCCTTCACTGATCACGAATCGCTCATGAAGTCAGCGGAAGCGCTCCAGCAGAAGTACGAAAGCGATGACTGGACGTGGCGGCATTGAGCCGTTTGTTTTTTCGCACACGCCGGAATGGCGCACGCCATTTGCACTGAAACGAATCATGAAGACATACCTTCGAAACACCTTCCAGCTCGTTTCCTGTGCGTTTGGCGCCCTTGCATGCCAAGGCGACGCTTCGGACAGGAACGACCCAGACAGTGCAAGCGCCACCTCCGCAGCCGGCGGAACCATGGTTACTACCGTCGGCGCGGATGCGGATTTCCTGTTGCCGCCCTTCGTTGCCACTGTGCAGGGAAATCAGATCGCGGACATCGTATACGAGCGGCTGGCCGAGCCAAGCCCAGCGCTCAATACCGTCGGTGACGACGGCTTCACCGCTGAGCTTGCGGAAAAGTGGACCTGGAGCGCTGACTCGCTGTCCATCGCTTTTTCTGTTCACCCACGAGCGCGCTGGCACGACGGCCGGCCGGTAACAGCACGCGACGTTGCCTTCACCTACGACCTTACAACCGACCCGGCCACCGCGTCGGGCGATGCTCCGCTGCTCTCCCAAATTGACTCCGTCACCGTGCGCGATTCCATGACAGCGGTTTTCTGGTACGGAAAGCGCTATCCCGAACAGTTTTTCGACGCTGCTTACCAGATGCGCATTCTGCCCGAGCACATTCTGTCTGGAGTGAAGCGGTCCGAGCTACGAACGGCCGAACTCATTCGCAAGCCGGTTGGCAGCGGCCGTTTTCGTTTCGTGCGCTGGGTACCGGGTTCGCTGGTGGAACTTGTTGCCGACACCACTCATCATAAAGGGCGTCCGAAGCTGGACCGCCTGATCTGGACAATTTCCCCGGATTACAATGCGTCAGCGGCCAAACTGTTTGCCGGTGATGCGGATTTCATCGAATATCTCACCGGCGACAAGATCACCGAGATCGCCAAGTACCCGCGGCTTCGGACTTTGAGCTCGCCTTCGCTGGATCACGTCTATCTCCACTTCAACCTGCGTGACCCAAAGAATCCAGCACGGCCACACCCGGTTTTTGGCGACGTTGGGGTGCGCCGCGCACTGGCAATGGCAGTCGACAGAGCGAGCGCAGTTCAGAACGTTTTCGACTCTCTCGGCTTGCTGTCGAAGGGACCAATGGTACGCGCTCAGTCGCTCGCTGACACGACAATTCCGCCCATTCCCTTCAACCTCGATGGGGCTCGACGGTTACTCGACTCGCTCGGCTGGACAGATGCGAACAACGACGGCGTAAGGGAGAAGAACGGCAAGCCACTGGCGTTCACCATTGGTGCGCCCTCCTCGAGCACCAATCGCATGCGCATGGCGGTGTTGTTGCAAGGTATGTTCAAGGAGGTGGGGGCCCAGGTGACCCTGAAAAACGAAGAAATGACCACCTGGATTCAGGGTATGCAGAGCGGGAAGTTTGACGCCGCAATGAATGCCTCGCACCTGGATCCCAGTCCGGTTGCCAGCACACGACAGACGTGGAGCGCCGCATCGGCTCGCAATCCAGCCGGGCGAAATTTCGGTCGCTACGCGAACCCCAGGTTTGACGCGCTTATCGACAGTGCATCGGTTCAGATGAATCCGGCTAACGCAAGGCGCTTCTATCGCCAGGCGCACGAAACCATTATGAACGATGTACCGGCCATATGGCTATACGAGTTGGTAAGCGTGGCGGGCATAGATCGCCGAATCGAGCCGGTTGGCATTCGCGCTGACGCCTGGTGGGCGGAGATCGGGGACTGGTCAATTCGCGCTGACCAGCGCATTGCTCGCGATAGTATCGGGCTGCGACCGGTCGCTCGGTAGTCGCAATTGCGGCGCTTTATAGCGCGCCGGCTTCTGGCGTCGGTCGCCATAGTCTTTCTCGCAGCGACCTTCACCTTCATCCTGATACACCTCGCTCCCGGGGACCCGTTTTCCGCGGCAGCCGAGAACTCCCGGATCACTCCGGAAATTCAGGCGCAGTGGCGCGCCGCGTACGCGCTCGACCGCCCGCTCCCCGAGCAGTATTTCCGCTACATCGCGAACACAGCCAAGGGCGATTTCGGATATTCATTCTCTCAGCATAGGTCGGTAGGCGCCGCACTGGCGGACGCGATACCGAACACGCTGCTGCTCATGGGAGTGGCGCTGATCGCGAGTTTTGCCATCGGGATTGTATTAGGTGCCCTGCAGGCGCGAGCACGGGGTACAGCGCTGGACCGGACGCTCGGCGGGGTTTCGCTCTTCTTCTACTCGATGCCGGATTTCTGGGTCGCACTGGTCATGCTACTCATATTCTCGGTGTGGCTGGGATTGCTGCCCTCTGGAGGAATGACCGATCCACTGATGTACGATTACTGGGGATTTGGAAGACGTATGCAGGACCGGGCGCTTCATTTGGTACTACCCGTTGCTTCGTTTACGCTTCTTGTTTCAGCCGCGGTAGCTCGGTATCAACGCTCAGCAATGCTGGATATGGCGGACCAGGATTTCGTCCGTACGGCGCGCGCCAAGGGGGCGACAGAGAGGCGGGTGGTGGTGAAGCACATTCTGCGCAACGCACTTCTTCCTATAATAACGCTCCTCGGTCTCGCCTTCCCACTGCTCCTTGGGGGCAGTGTCTTCATAGAAAGAATATTTTCATGGCCCGGAATGGGACGACTCGCCGCGGATGCGATTCTGACGCGGGATTATCCGCTGGTCATGGCTGTGGTGATTATCGGAAGCGTCCTGGTAAGCGCGGGGAATCTGTTGGCGGATGTCCTGTACGCCTTCGCGGATCCACGCCTGCGCAGGAGCTAGACATGCGCGTCGCGGCGTGGTTTCTCGTCATCGTTTTTCCGGCGGTGATCGTGCTGTTGCTCGCGAGGTCGCGCGAAGTGCGCTCGCTACGGGAATCCCCGTGGGCCTTCGCTTTCAAACGACTCGCCCGCGACCGGGGCGTCCTCGTTGGACTGTGGCTGATCGCCGTGTTCGCGACGTTTGCCCTCTTCGCGCCATGGCTCGCCCCGCACCCGCCGACCGAGCTTCTCGACATCAGCACGCTGAACAACCTTCCCCCATCGTCTGCTTTCCCGTTTGGTACCGATCCATTCAGCCGCGACGTACTGAGCCGGGTGATTCATGGTAGCCGTGTTTCCCTCGGCATTGCGCTCCTGGCGGTGGTTCTCTCCATCACACTGGGTACGGCGTACGGCGCCATAGCCGGTTATTACGGCGGCAGGCTGGACAGTGTCATGATGCGCGCCATCGACGCTGCCTTGTCCATCCCCCGGGTACTGCTGCTTCTGGCGATTCTCGCCCTTTGGGGCCGCGTGTCGCTCCTCACCATGGTGCTGGTTCTCGGTCTTACCGGCTGGTTTGGCGTCAGCCGCATCGTGCGCGCGCAGGTGCTGGTGCTGCGCGGGGAGGAATGGGCGCTGGCAGCAAAGGGGCTGGGAGCCCGTGACCCACGCATTCTATGGCGCCACATCCTCCCAAACACTCTGTCGCCAGTGATCGTCGCGGCAACGCTCGGAATAGGAAATCTCATCATTCTCGAGGCGGGGCTCTCATACCTCGGCATGGGCGTGCAGCAGCCGATTGCGAGCTGGGGGAACATAATGCAGGACGGCTCCGGTTCCGTGGCGACGCTCTGGTGGTTATCCGTCTTTCCCGGACTCATGATCGTTCTGACGGTCATGGCCTTCAATGTCGTCGGTGACGGCTTGCGCGATGCACTCGACCCCCGTCAGCTTCCCTCGCAATGACGACTCCGCTCCTCTCAATCTCCGAGCTTCGCACGTATTTCCATACCGACGCGGGCGTGGCGCGTGCCGTGGATGGTGTGTCGTTGGTGGTAAATGCGCGTGAGACCGTGGGCATTGTCGGAGAGTCGGGATGCGGCAAGTCTGTGACATCCCTTTCCATCTTGAGACTCGTTGCCCGACCCGGGCGCATCGAAGCCGGAAGCCGAATCGAGCTCGAGGGACGCGAGCTTCTTTCGCTCAGCGAAGGCGAGATGCGGAAGATTCGGGGTAATCGCGTCTCCATGATTTTTCAGGAGCCGATGTCGGCGCTCAATCCCGTGTTCACTGTGGGTGACCAGATCGCCGAAGTCGCGCGCATTCATGCGAACTCGTCGCGCCGTGACGCGTGGGAGAAGGCAGTGGAGATGATGCGGCTCACCGGAATCGGCGATCCGGAGGAGCGAGCCAAGGCCTATCCGCACCAGCTTTCGGGCGGGATGCGCCAACGAGTGATGATCGCCATGGCGCTCGTGATGAATCCCGCGCTACTCATTGCCGACGAGCCCACGACCGCG
Organism: Gemmatimonadaceae bacterium; assembly: GCA_014379205.1. Lineage (GTDB taxonomy): Bacteria > Gemmatimonadota > Gemmatimonadetes > Gemmatimonadales > Gemmatimonadaceae > JACMME01. Next base: position 19,964 of record JACMME010000090.1, on the reverse strand, counting down.
CTCGACGTAACGATCCAGGCTCAGATTCTCGAGTTGCTGTCCGAGCTGCAGAAGCGTGTGGGCATGTCCATCCTGCTCATAACCCACGATCTCGGTGTAATTGCGGAAGTCGCTACGCGAGTGATCGTCATGTACGCTGGCGAGGTCGTTGAAGAGGCGACGGTGGACGCTCTATTTTCGGCCGCCCACCACCCGTACACGGAAGGACTTCTCAACGCAATGCCAAGGGTGGGACAGTCCAGGGAGCGTCTCGCTGTTATTCCTGGAACGGTTCCACCGCCGACGCACTGGCCAGTTGCCTGCAGGTTTCGCGAGCGCTGTCCCTATGCATGGGATCGCTGCGCGACCGAGCATCCACCATTGTACAAGATTGCGGAAGGACACGTGTCGAGGTGTCATTTGGCGGACGAGCCGGAAAGGCGGGAAGTGAGGGGTGAGGGTTGGGGAGTGGAGAACCGCCAGGCCAGTGCTGGCGCCGGCGCGAAGTCCGGCGGGGTCTCAGGAGGTCCGCAGTGACATTGCCACTCCCCACCCCTGCACCCCCACTCCCCAGTGAGCCCCTCCTATCCGTCCGGGGCCTCGCCAAGCATTTCCCCATCAAGAGCGGTCTTTTCAGGAGGGCGGCAGGTAACCTTCGCGCTGTTGACGGAATCTCATTCGACATTGCATCCGGCGAGACGCTCGGCCTCGTAGGTGAATCGGGATGCGGAAAGACAACCGCCGGCCGTGCCATTCTTCGCCTCATCGAACCGACCTCGGGGGACGTTATCTTCGATGGAACGCGAGTCCTCAGCCTAAACGCCGGAGCAATGCGTGCCATGCGCCGGCAGATGCAGATCGTCTTTCAGGATCCGTTCTCCAGCCTCAATCCTCGCATGACGGTCGGAGCTACGGTGCGCGAAGGGCTCATCATCCACAGAATCGCCGAGGGCGCCGCCGCCGATGCGCGTATGCGGCAACTGCTCGAGGAAGTCGGCCTCCGCCCCGAGTATGCCTCGCGTTATCCGCATGAGTTCTCCGGCGGGCAGAGACAGCGCATCGGGATCGCTCGCGCACTGAGCGTCGAGCCGCGTTTCATCGTCTGCGATGAGGCGGTATCTGCGCTGGACGTCTCCGTGCAAGCGCAAGTCATCAATCTCATGCAGGACTTACAGCGGGACCGCGGACTCGCGTACCTGTTCATCGCTCACGATCTTTCGGTTGTCGAGCATATCGCCGACCGGGTAGCAGTCATGTATCTCGGAAGGATCGTGGAGCTCGCCTCGCGCGAAGACCTCTTCCGCGAGCCTCTCATGCCGTATACACAGGCGCTTCTCTCCGCTATTCCCATTGCGGACCCAAAGACGCGCAGGCGCCGAATAGTGCTTAGCGGCGACGTGCCGTCCCCAGCCAATCCTCCACCAGGATGCCCCTTTCACCCACGCTGCCATCATCCCGCAAAGGACGCTGCGTGCTCGGTGATTGTCCCACCGCTCGAGGAGAAATCGCCTGGTCACTGGGCAGCGTGCATGAAGCAGCCACCGTCCATCGTAAGTTGGGAAGCGCAAAAGGAAGCCGGAGGAACACGGCCGCCCGAACGCCACATGCCAGTGACAGCCCAGACGTGAGCGGGTGTTATCTTGATATTCACAAGTATGTCGGCAGCTGCAAGTCACCGAGCACTCACCTCCGAGACTGAGACCGGACTGGCCACCAACGCTGACACTGACCTGTGCTTCTTCGCAGTTCGCGGTAACACAGTACGCCTTAAGTCCCGCTCCCTGTAAACCACGCACTCAAGGATGTCTGTGGCCACCAATCGCCAGCCGCCTGATCGTCAGCTAGCAACCAACATCGCGTCTACAGTTACAGACACTCCGACACCTTCGGCTGACCGCAGCTTCTTCGGTCATCCGCGAGGGCTCTCGACGCTCTTTTTCACCGAGATGTGGGAGCGGTTTTCCTACTACGGACTGCGTCCGCTTCTCGTTCTGTTCATGTCCGCTGCGCTTCTGGATGGCGGCTTCGGTTTTGACACCGGAGAGGCATCAGCGATCGTCGGCATCTACGGAGCGAGCGTCTACCTTGCCTCGCTGCCTGGAGGGTGGGTGGCGGACCGGCTGCTCGGTCTGCGCCGAGCCATCATGTACGGCGCGGTGCTCATCTCCGCCGGACACATCTCGATCGGTCTATCGGCGTTCGCGCAAGGCAAGGTGCCATTTTTTCTGGGGCTGATTCTGATAGTTCTCGGAACCGGCCTCCTGAAGCCCAACATCTCAGCGATCGTCGGCGATCTGTATCCCGAAGGAGGCGCCCGGCGCGATGCGGGCTTCTCGATCTTCTACATGGGAATAAACATTGGTGCCTTCGCTGGTCAGCTCATCACGGGATATCTCGGTGAGCAGGTAGGCTGGCACTTTGGTTTCGGCGCCGCCGGCGTCGGCATGCTGCTGGGACTCGCGATATTCGCGATGCGAGCACGCCCGACTCTCGGCGACATTGGTATGACGCCGACGCGCCACGCGGATCCGGCAACGCAGGACCGGCAGGTGCGCACGGTCAAAATGGTGGTTGGCGCTGGCCTCGGAATTCTGGCGCTTCTGGTGATCCTCACCGCAACCGGCACCATAACGATTCACGCGCAGGTGATCGGCAGGTATATGGCCGGCGCCATGCTCGCGATGGCGGTCATATTCTTTCTTTTTGTCTTCTCCGCCGGCGGGCTCGACCGCGATGAGAAGAAGCGGGTGGGAGTCATCGTTATTCTTTTTCTCTTCGCGATAATCTTCTGGTCGGCGTTCGAACAGGCGCCAACCTCGCTCAACCTGTTTGCGCGAGATTTCACCGATCGCCAGCTCGGAGGCTTCGAGATCCCGGCTACGTGGTTTCAGTCCGTCAACTCGGCTTTCATCATATTGTTCGCGCCGGTCTTCGCGGCTCTCTGGGTAGGGTTGGCTCGCCGGGGAGGCGACCTGTCGAGCCCTGCCAAATTCTCGGTAGGCCTCTTACTCGCTGGTGTGGGCTTTCTGATCATGATCTACGCCGCAAACGCCGTCGTATCCAGCGGCGGAACCTTGAAAGTATCTCCCTGGTGGCTGGTCGGCAGCTACTTCTTCCAGACGCTCGGCGAGCTCGCTTTAAGCCCGGTTGGTCTCTCGTCCATGACCAAGCTCTCGCCCAGAAAATACGTTGGGCAGATGATGGGGATCTGGTTCCTCGCGTCGGCGCTCGGCAACCTTGTCGGAGGGCTCGTTGGCGGGCACGTCGATCCGAACAACCTTCAGCAGATGCCGAAGCTGTTCACCTGGACGACCATTGCTCTTGTGGTTGCCGCCGCCGTGCTCGCAGCGCTGATCGTGCCGATAAGGCGCATGATGGTGGGCACGGATCGCCCGGCTCGAGCGTGAGCTTTGGGAGTGGGGGATGGGGGATAGGGAGTAGCGGCTGGGGTGATAGGTGTGGGAGCGGTAGGCGTGAAGCGTTCGCGCCTGTCCGCCAAACCTGCATGGGCGACGCCGACCTTCGGGACGAGGAGCGCGAGACACGCAAACCGCACAAGTTCGTTGCACTCCCCAATCCCCATCCCCCACTCCCCAACTAGAACACGTTATTTGGTACGGCTCGTTCCCGGCTTCGCGCGAGATCCTGCGGCTCGCGCCAACCCACACGGTTTGCGTTCAGGTTCGACAACCTGAATTCCCACTTGGCCTTTCCATCGGCACTGAGTGGAAAGGCGACGTCGAGCCGCCATGTTCTTTTTGAGCCCTTAGGCACTGCGGCGAGCAGCCCGATTCCAGCACCCAGCTTGACGGGGGTGTCAACACCATATGGTACATCGCCTGCCCATAACCGTCCCGCATCCGCAAAAAAGGCCAAGCCCAGCCCCGCCTGCTCGCGGAAATCGCCAACATACCAGCGCTCCTCTAGCCGCAGTACGCCGCGCCGCCCACCCCCCGCGCGAGACCTGCGATATCCCCGCACGCCGCCACGGCTGTCGCCCAACGAAAGCTGAAAGGGAGTACGCTGCTTCCAACCGCCACTCCAATCGACGTTCAGCTTGACGGTGTGCTTGTCGCCCAGCCTTCGGTACGCGGCGATATTTCCACTGCCAAGAATTCCGTCCCATTCGTTGTTGTCATAGTTCTGATGTCCTTCGCCACGCACGTTGATGCTCAGGAAAGTGCGTTCACCGCCGAGACCGCCATAGATGTCCGCCGCGACGAGAATGTCATCGTCTGTAGCACCGCTGATCGACAGGCTTCTCCCGAAGAGCGTGCTGGCCTGAAAGCCAAGTCGGATGTCCTGCGCAGCGTTTAGCGCATCGAAGCGCTCGACCCGCCTGAAATAAATGTTGCGCAGCGCCCAGAGCGCATTTATGCGTGAATTGTTTCGCCGTTTGTAAGGCGCCAGAAGCGTAGTGTAGTTGACGGTGGAGTCGGCATTTGGCGGTTCCATGGCTTCGTCGACCTCGCGGGAAAATGAGATTCCAAAAAGGCTGAGGCGGCCGGGTAAGCCGATGCGAACCACTCCGCCCGCGTCCATAAAGGATCGCTCGATTCCTATAACCGCGGATGGCACATTTCCTTCGCGCAGGAAATGGAACAGCTCTCGGGTGTCCTCCGCCTTCACCCGCCAGGCAAAGCGCTGCTGGTCGGTGAAGAAGGGGTGTCGTACATCGGCGGACCAGTTGGGGGAGCCTATCTCGCGGCGAGACATATCGGCATCGAGTATGTAACGGCGTCCCAGAAACTGATAATCCGTGAACTCGACGGCAAACACGTCACGAATATCACTCTCACGCCACCGCGCAATGACGGAAGTCGCGCTGCCCATGATATTCCGGTCGCCTAGCCTGAGTCCGGTGAGGTGTGTACCACTCGCACCCGCACCCACTATAGTCGTCAACTCATCGACCGTCTCGACCCGAAGTATCACGCCTCCCAGGCCGTCCGATAAAGTCTGAATTTCCGCGCTGGCGAGGTACGGTTGAACTCGGAGGATGCGCTCCGATTCGGCGCGCCGAAATTCACTGCACTGCATTCCGCGCGCGAGAATGAGGTACCGGCGGATGACGGACTCGTCGGTCGTGGCATGGAGTGAGTTGGCTATCCTGATCGGGATTGTCCACCACTTCCTGCTCTTCGGCTCGTACGGAGCACGGGTGTTCACCTGGATATCCGTAATTATCTGACCGTTGCATACGGCCTCGTGACCCTCTGCCTGCGCACCCGCCACCTGCGTCGATGCCGGGATCAGAGCGATGATGAACGCGAGGTTGCGCCCACGCGGCAAACGAGCAGATAGGCCACTGGCGCAGAATCGGCATACCATATTCGGAAATCCCGGATCGCCGTTCATTTCTTCATCCGGCGCTTTAGCTCGGCGAGCTGATCTTCCGCTTGGGCTGTCCGGGCAGCACGGTCCATGTCGCGTTTGAGCTGCGATGCTCCTTCATCCTCGACTTCTGAAACTCTTGGCGATCTTCCCGCCGGCGGCACTCCGGCGCCGGCCGCCTTCAGTTGCTGCGTCATGCCACCGATCTCTCGCTCCGCAAGAGCCAGCTCTTCCTCCTGCGCTACCAGCTTGCGTTCAAGGACCGTCACTCGCTCAGCGTGCCTTGTTTCGTACTCAACCGCGATGCGAGCGGTCTCTGCGTCATTTATCCCTGCCGCCAGCTGACCGCGCCGTCGCACCGTCTCCAGGGTGCGGCGCTCCAGATCAAGTCTCTTGCGTGTCTCCGAAATGCCATCTCGCATCGAAGCCGCCGAGATCTTCGCCTCCACTATCGCGTCACGCATGAGAGCTACAATTGCGCGACTATCCTCCGGCGACGAAACGCGACCCATTGCCTCACGCAACGACTGTTTCAGTTCGTCGAACATTCGGGTGCTGCCAATAACGTCATGTGATCAAGGAAGTAGGAGAAGTGAAGCCGGGTTGCCATCCAGGCAAATAAGCACTTGCAGACTTGGACAATAGTGTGTCCCGTGCGTTCGCTGCAACGAGACCCAGGCGGCGGCGAGTCGACCAGGCGACGACGGGCCAGGCCCGCGTCAGGTCATCGGGGAACAGTGCCGTACATCTAGCGTCACTTCTCTCAAGCGCCAGGCAGGTCGAAGCAACACTCACTAGGACTTTCTGGGGGTCCTCGCATAGAAACCGGTCAATCGCTGATCTACGGAGCGCGATTGACACTTGGGACATGTAACTGCGCCAACCCCATGATCCGAAATATTTTCCCGGCGAGAGAACGTTTCCCCGCACTCGCGGCATTGATACTCATAGGTTGGCATGGTGGTTACAGGGAACGAGTATGGAAGAGAATGTAACGAGGGCTGAACGACGATATTCCGCGACATCCATCAGTTGGAATATGGATGTATGGAGGACGCGCATCCTACTTGCATAATGTGAGCAGCAATCCAGCGACGCAAGCGTCGGCGGCCTCACCTTTCCTGCAACCTCAGAAACCGAACTAGTCCATTTGATACCCGTCATTGCCCTTACTTCTACCACTGAGGTTATCCGCGGCGCTTCCCGCGTCAGGGTGAATGCCGCCTACACGTCCGCACTCGAACATGCCGGTGCGGTACCAATAATTTTTCCGCCGCTGTCTGGAGCGGATGCTCTGGGCGCCGACTGCTTCAGCAGATTGCTGGACAATGTGCATGCCCTTGTTCTCACTGGCGGTGAGGACATCGACCCCGCGCGGTACCATGCCGCTGCGCATCCGCTGCTGGGACCCGTCAACATAGCTCGCGACGCTACGGAGATCGCCCTGGTACTCGCGGCCCAGGCACGGAAGCTTCCGATTCTGGCGATCTGCCGGGGGATTCAGCTTCTGAACGTTGCGCTGGGGGGGACGCTCGTTCAAGACCTTGCGACGGAGAGGCCAGGCTCCGTTGATCACGACCCCGGAGTGGGCCGCGAGGCGCGAGTACACGATGTCACTCTCGAGCAGGGATCCCGGCTCGCTGGCGCCCTCGGCGAAACGAACATTCGTGTCAACTCCTTTCACCATCAGGCGCTGGATCAGGTGGCTGATGGGCTGAGAGTGGTGGCACACGCGCCAGACGGGATCATCGAGGGGGCCGAGTGGAGCGACGAGGATTGGTGGGTTCTGGCGGTGCAATGGCACCCGGAGGAACTGACGCTGACGCCCGAGCGGTGGGACAGGTCGCTATTCGGTGCACTCCTGGAACAGGCGAGAAACTTTAGCTGACCCGCCACCTACCCTCGTCCCGCACCTGTCTCATGAGACGGTCGGGAGAATTGTTATTGGGAAAGAAGAGCGAATCGCTCACTGCATTGAGCGCTAGCCGCATCGCGGCAAAATGCTGCGCAGCTTCGTGATACAGTGGCGCAAGCCCGTGCTCATGGGCAAGACGATGGTCGGCGGCAAGCTGAAAGCCAAGTCGGCCGAGCTCCTCGTAGTAATCCAGGTCGGGTCCGCCGCGCCGCCAGCGACGGTGCTCTATCAGATCAGGAAAAACCCCACTGACCCAGAGAGCGTAGTTTCCGAGATGCACGCGTACGAGAAAGTTGCGCTGCGCATCCGGACCATCGAGCGAGTCAAGCAGCGCCGCGAGGGTGTCGTACCGCTCGTCGTCGCTCGTGCCAATGCGAGTAGCGCGATCGCGCAACCCAAAGTGCAGAAGAATTGCCGACGTGTAGTCAGCCAGCATTCGATCATGCTCCCCTGCTTTCTTCAGAGCGCTCCGCACCACAACGTAGCAGAAGAGGGGTAGCGACGCTCGCGCGCCGAGTGGCGCCTCCATCAGCGCCGCGAGCAGACGCGGATCATCGAGCAGGCTGTCGATTCCTTCGTCGCGCAGAGCGGCCTCAGCGGCCTCGAGATCATAGCGAGAACGTCGGCCTACGAGTTGAAGAACGAGCTGCGCATCGTCACGACTGAGTGAAGCTCTAACATTTGCGAGAATCATCGGCTCCTCCGTGTTCTCGTTAGTACTACACCGAAGCTGGAGAGTTGAAGCAGGCATCAGGGACGCCGGATCGTGCTGCCGGATTGGCCCGAACGATATGATCGCCCGCTCCACTCAACATTCTTTCGATGCGAATCCCTGCTTTTCTGACCGCTTCAGCACGGCGAGCGTAACATCCAGCCAGGCCTCAACGGCGACGCGTACAGCCTGTGGAGCGCTGGAGCGGCTCGAAACGCGAGATGGGTTGTGAAGAAGCAACGTTACTCAAAGGCGTATGATACATGCGGATGCAGCACTGCTTGTGGGAGCTCTTCGAGCGCTACCGATGAGCAATGGACAACTCGGAAGGGAGCCTCAAGCTATCGCTTTCCGATGCGTGCATCCCGATTGGCCACAGCCACTCCCGCTTCCATCATGAACTCCGCTACCCGCGCAAGTTTTCCGAAATCAATGCGCGATACCTCGTCGGAAACCTTGTGATAGTCAGCATGAAGTCCGGACGTGAAAAAGACAATAGGGATGCCCCGTTGGGCATAGCTATAGTGGTCACTCCGGAAGTAGATCTGCTCTGGATGAGTGGGCGAGTCCCATTCGCGATTGATGCTGAAGGGGCGCCTCAGCTTCGAGTTCACGGAATCCACCACTGCGCCCAACATCCGGCTTTGCCCATTCGGCGCCGCACTTGGTCCCACCAGATACAGCGAATCGGGAGCGTTGCGACCGATCATATCGGCATTCAGCTGAGCAACAATCGAGTCAATGGGCACGGTGGGGTGTTGCGTAAAATATTCCGATCCCCAGAGTCCCTTTTCCTCCGCGGTGTGCCATACGAACAGCATCGAGCGCTTTGGTGCCGCTCGCTTGGACAGAGCCCGAGCAATGCTCAGTAAAGCCATGCTCCCCGAGCCATCGTCATCAGCTCCGTTCGCAATGGAATCGCCGCTAGCGCCTCTCTCAACGCCGACATGATCCAGGTGCGCTCCAAAGGCGACGAAACTTCCAGTGCGCGTGGCATCCCGCCCTCGCAGAATAGCAACCACATTGTAGGCAGGCACATCAATGCGCTCCAGTACGGCGCTCCCGCTGAAACGCCTACCGGCCAGCGATGCCGATCTACCCGACGTATTCCAGCCAGCAGGCAGTAGTGCGGAGCCCTCGCGCGCAACGCCCAGAAGAATCATCGGAAGTGAACGCCTCGCGGATTCGGCTGCATTCCATGCCGGCGTTGGCTCGCCAATGGCCGCCGCATCTCGCGCTTTTGCGCTGTAGTCCCTGAAAAGCGACTCCCGAAGCAAAATGATAATCGCGGCCGGCTCGAGAGGGATCAGCTCGCCAAGCCGCTCGGGAATCTTGTCTGGCGCCTCAGCTTCCGCGCGCGCCACAGAGTCCAGGCTTGCTGGTCCGCCGTTCACGACGACCACCACTTTGCCGGCCGCAGTCTTCCTGGAGAGTTTGTCACCGTAACCGGCGAAGAGCAGATCGCCTTCTGCGCTGAGCCGCGGAAGAGGAATCTGCGGTCCAAGCGAGGGGATAGGGATGAGGTCATTCCACAGAAAGAGATCCGTTGAGCCCGCACCTGTCGTGACACGAAAATTCGACGATGCGGACAAGGTCTCGCGAACGAGGGGCACGCGCTGCAGATAGCCGGTATCGCCGGCCGGCTCCAGTCCAAGCTCACCCAGGCGCTCCGCGATGAATCGCGCGGCACGTACGGAGTTGGGCGTTCCAGCTTCCCTTCCCAGAAAGGAATCGGAAGCGAAGACCGAGAGGTCGGCGCGAAGAGCGTCGATGGAGACAGCGCCCTCTCCGGGAATTTCTTCCCTGGCGGGGGCGGGTGACGATTCCGGACGCGCGGGCTGAGCGCAGGAGGTGAGAGCGGCCAATCCGCTTGTCAACGCGAAACAAGCACAACGTTTGAAATTCATGGTAAGGTGAGCGTGGCACGAGAAACGGAGGTGGCTCCCAGGAACTCGTGGACGCTAACGGCACGCCTGCGTCCGTACAAGAAGCCCTTTGACGCTGCCGATGGGTCCACCATCTTTGGATTGCGAATTGCGGATTCTAATTACTGTTCCGCGCTCACAATCGTCACCCATCTGAGACCGCCACCGGAACAGCTTCCCTCACGACACGGTATTACGTCTTAATGCTTTACATCTGTATACCTGTATACAACGAGGCTCCCACAATCGGGCCACTCATCTGGCGGATTCGCAAAGTGCTTTCGCAGTTTCCGCGCGACTATGAGGTCGTAGTTGTTGATGATGGCAGTTCAGATGCAACTCTCGAAACATTGGAAGGTTATCGCGAGGTCATGCCGCTCACTATTGTAAAACATGAGGTTCGCAAGGGATATGGCGCTGCGCTGGATACGCTGGTCCGCACGGTAGCGGGCCGCACAAGGTATCCAAGGCGCGACGGCATGATCGTCATGCAGGGAGATTTTACGGATCAGCCCGAGCACATCCCGGAATTGATGAAGCGATTCGAGGGAGGCGCCGACATCGTTGTCGCCGAACAGGGCCCGCTACCCGAAAACGCTCCTGCATCGGTGCGCCGTCTGCGCCGGATCGCGCCCCGCCTGCTTCGGATGTTCGTGAAGGTCGACGGCGTCGTCGATCCTCTTAGCAGTTTGCGGCTTTACCGGATCGCCTCACTTCGCGACGCGTTGCGGGAGAGTGGTGACAAGCCCCTCGTCACAGCGGATGGTTGGGCAGCTAACGTGGAGATGCTTACGAAAGTGGCCCGCTTTGCCAGGCGCGTCGAGACGGTTGAGCTGGGCGTACGTTACGATCTCCGTCCCAGGGGCAGTCGTGTGCGATCGTGGGCGGGTGTGATGGAGTTATTCCGCTTTGGACGGACTGCACGCGTCATAGACATGCATACGACTTGAAGATGACAAGACTGGTACTCACTTATTTATCGTCGATACTACTTTCGGTGACCATTTCCGCGCAGAGCGACGTGGAAGCGCCGCAGGTGGGACGCGCGCTTGTCCCCTTTTCAGTGGGGGAACGACTGAGCTACGACGTTCGCTTCGGGCCAATCAAGGTTGGAACTGGTGGGATGAGCGTTCAGGGAGTTGAGTCCATTCGTGGAATCGAGGCTTGGCACACGGTTTTTACCGTTAGAGGCGGGACGTTTTTCTATAAGGTAGACGACAAGTTTGAAAGCTGGTTCGATACGCGCAGTTTCGCGTCGCTGCGTCACATTCAGGACATCGATGAAGGGAAGCGCGAGCGCACCCGCACCTTCGAGATTTTCCCCGAACGTGGCGTTTATATCGAGAACGACGAAGCTGAGAAACCGACGGTGAAAGATCCTCTCGACGACGGCTCCTTTCTGTACTTCATTCGCACGATTCCATTCAGCGTTGGCCAGACCTACGAGTTCGCGCGGTATTTTCGCCCTGACCGCAATCCCGTAAAAATTCGTGTGCTGCGAAAGGAGCGAATCGAGGTGCCCGCCGGCACTTTCAACACAATAGTCATCCAACCGATCATCAAGACGCGCGGAATCTTTTCTGAAAAGGGACGTGCGGAGATCTGGCTGAGCGATGATGACAAGCGCATCATGGTGCAGATGAAGTCCACGCTGTCATTCGGATCCCTGAACCTGTACCTAAAATCGTACCAACCCGGATTGGGGAGCGCGACGAAGGCTCAGTAAATCCCGGGGAGGCTGATCTCTCCTCGGTTCGAACTGTTCCCATCGCGCAACGAGCCAACAAGCTGAGCGCTGAAGAGTGCGCTTCACCGCCCAGTGAAGACCATTCCTTCGGCGCTTTTTTGCGCTCGCTTCCGGACGTCTTGGTTGCTCGCGACTTCCTCCGGCTGGCGACAGCCATTGTGCGTGCCGCGCGCGCGAATCGCGCAGTCGTCGTGATGATGGGCGGTCACATCGTCAAGACCGGCCTCTCGCCCCTTATTATCGACCTCATTCGCCAGGGAATCATCACCCACCTGGCGATGAACGGGTCAGCCGCCATTCACGATTACGAAGTGGCGCGCTGGGGGGGCACCTCCGAGGATGTCGCATCCGGCCTGCGTGACGGCACGTTTGGGATGGCTGATGAAACGGGACGCGAGTTGAACGCCGCGTTCCTGCTCGGAATGTCGAATCGCTGGGGAATGGGAGAGTCCGTGGCACGAGCACTCGAGTCGCGGACATTGGCTCATCCGGATCTCTCCGTTCTCCTCGCGGCTCAGCGAGCTGGTGTGCCGGCAACGGTTCACGCGGCCTTGGGGGCGGAGATTATCCACCAGCACCCAGACGCCAATGGCGCCGCCATCGGAGATACAAGCCACAGGGATTTCAGGCGGCTCGCGGGATCTCTACCAGCACTGCATGATGGCGGAGTCGTGCTCAACCTCGGCAGCGCGGTTATCATGCCGGAAGTCTTTCTCAAGGCCCTTACCATCGCCCGAAATCTCGGCGGTGGAAAACCCACGACGTTTACCACCTGCGACATGGATATGGTTCGCCACTATCGCCCAAGAGTAAACGTCGTTCAGCGGCCCACGCTCGAAGGAGGCGAGGGGTTCGAGATCACTGGGCACCATGAGATCATGGTGCCACTTCTCAGTTGGGCCGTTCGGGATTTGATGCAGAACGATCACAAAGGATCTTGAAAACGAAGGCCGCACCGCTCGGTTGTCAGGCCTTTGCAAATTCCGCCAGGTGCGACGCCCTGCCAGTTCCTCACAAGCTGCATCCCCACAGCCAGCGCTTCTCGGTCACACGCCTTCATGCCTTGCCCAATTCGTCGCTCGGTATCGCGCGGGGCAAAACCCCTCGCTCCCTGGCGACAGGATATTAGACTAGGCCCCCCAGCGGTTCCTCAGACGCCTCGCAGTGTCCGGACTGACCAGCCGTATGACCAGGTATACGACCAGCCCAACGAGCGCGATCTTTATGGCCAGTCCGAGCAGTACGAACAGAAGAGCGAACAATCCCCCAAAGATTCCGAAAACGAACTTGAGCAGGAACAATCCCAGGAGCGCCATGGCTCCCACAGCGAAAATGGTGCGCAGCATTTCTAAATTCTCCGGTCGGGTGCTGGCTACCGTACGGAAGCGCCTTTTCGCGGGTTTCAGCCGAACCGCATCCAGTGAAATCATTCCAGCGTAGGAGGGGTTCGCGCGCGATTGTAGTGGGGAGTGGCATTATTGGTTTGTGCTGCGCGAACGCGCTTTCGCGGCGGGGATGGGGTGTCACGATTCTGTCGGACCGCCAGCCTGGAGGGGCCTCACCGGCGGCGGGTGGTATTCTTGGACCGAGCGTGGAAAGCGGCTCTGGCTGGGCACATGACTTTGGTACCAGGGCGCGAGACCGGTATCCTGACTTGCTGGATGATCTGGATGATCGGACTGGTATCCGCGTTCCTCTGCTTCGCAACGGAATTCTCGAAGTGGCGCTGAGTGCCGAAGGCGCAAGAAGGCTGGAGGGCGAAGCGCCCGCGGGTTCTCACTGGCTCACGCCGGACGATCTGCGTGAGCTGGAACCTGCCCTCTCACACGCCAGCGGCGCTTTGCATCATCCCGACGATGGAGCTGTCGACAATGTCCGCCTGCTGGAGGCGCGTCTCAGTGCGCTCAATGCAGAACCATCGGTTGAGCTAAAGTATGTCAGGGTAACGGAGCTGCTTCGCGCCGAGGCGGCGACCATCGCAGTCCGCTCGGCACATGCAGTCCACGAGGGAGATGTTCTCGTATTAGCGGCCGGAGCGTGGGCGCCGCTAATCTCCGGTCTTCCGCGAGAAATTCCTGTGACTCCCGTGCGGGGGCAGATGCTGTCGCTCGCCGCGCACCCACTGGCGCATGTGACCTATGGGCCGCTCGGCTACCTCGTCCCACGCGGTAGTACTACTGTGCTGGGCACTACCATGGAGCACACAGGATTTGATCTCACAACGACGGAGAGCGGGATAGCCGGAATCATGTCGGCGTCACAATCACTGTGTCCGGCGCTCCGGGTGGCTCCAGAAGTTGCGCGATGGAGCGGTTTTCGACCCATGACCCCGGACCACCTTCCGATCATAGGGCGAGATCCCGAGCTCCCCTCTCTGGTGTACGCTTGCGGCCATTCGCGTAACGGGATTCTTTTTGCACCGATCACGGGCGAAATCGTGGCTTCAATAGCGTCCGGCGACGATCCGAAGGCGGAATTGCTTCCATTGTCGATCAGCCGTTTCGAGCGCAACCCTCTATAACCCCAATCCCGATAACCCTTCACTTAGCATATAGCCGGTTATCGCACCAGGCTTTCGGTGGCGCTCACTAGCAATACCGAGTAATATTGAGCGTGTTTGATTGATTAGCACCGACCACCGCGGTCCGGATGTGGAACCCGGCTGAACTGTGGGCCAGGATTGGGAACCCACACCATTAACCTGTTTATTGGATCCGCTAACGCCGGTGATAACAGAGGCAAACGGCGCGAGACTCGATTCGGCCGGCAGCATTCGCCCGCAGGAAGTGGTTGCAATTCTCTGTGAGTTCGACGCATAGGACGTTTTCTCCAACATTCGGATATGCAGGATACTCTTTACCAAATCCTTGGCCGGCACAGCGCGGAATCGCTTCCTGAGCGCAAGCCATACTGGCTCAAGGTGAGAGCGCCTGGAGGAGAAAACTACGTACGTCTCAAGAATCTCATGCGGGAACTCGGACTTCATACCGTCTGTGAGGAGGCGCACTGTCCAAACGTTGGAGAGTGCTGGGAGCATGGAACCGCAACATTCATGATTCTGGGGAATGTCTGCACGAGAAACTGCGCGTACTGCGCTGTGTCACATGGCAGGCCTCCAGCCTATGACGTGGATGAGCCGTCGAGGGTGGCTCGAGCAATTGCGGAACTGGGTCTGCGGCACGCCGTCATTACATCGGTAGACCGTGATGATCTTCCGGACTTCGGCGCGTACATCTTCGCAGAGACTATACGGGAAATCAGAGCACAGCTCCCCGAATGTTCAATCGAAGTGCTCGTGCCTGATTTCCAGGGCCGCGAAGAAAGCATCCGAACGGTCCTCGAAGCAGGGCCGGATATCTACAACCACAATACCGAGACCGTGCCGCGCTTGTACAAACGTTGCCGTCCCGGCGGTCGTTACGAGCGCGTTCTCGGCATTTTCCGCTTCCTAAAACGGGAGGCGCCGGACATTCCGACGAAAACGGGTCTCATTCTGGGAATGGGTGAAACCAACGAAGAGATCCTTGCCGTCATGCGCGACCTTCGTACGGTTGACGTTGATATCCTCACGCTGGGCCAATACCTGAGGCCTTCGAATGCGCATATCCGGCTGGACCGATATGTAACCCCTGACGAATTCCGCATGCTGAAGGAGGAAGGCATGGCCATGGGTTTCAGGCATGTGGAGAGCGGCCCGCTTGTGCGATCGAGTTATCATGCCTGGGAACAGGCGCAGCGCGCCTTTACTCCCCACTCCCAACTCCCTACTCCCCAACTTCGTGTCCAAGAAGCGCTCTGATCACAGCACACCTGCGCCCGCTCAACCGAAATCGCGAAAGTCTGTACTGCCGGGTCGAGAAGACCCTCAGCTGCGCCAAAGCCTGCTGCGCTCGATGCTGCTACAGCGGCGCTTCGAGGAAAAGGTCGCCGAGGCGTATGCGCTGGGAAAAATCGGAGGATTCTGCCACCTCTACATCGGGCAGGAAGCGGTCGGCACGGGCGCTATCAGCGTTCTGCGCGACGACGACTACGTGGTCACGAGCTACCGGGACCACGGACAGGCGCTCGCACGCGGTATCACGCCACGCGCCGTCATGGCGGAGCTATTCGGACGTTCGGATGGCTGCAGTAAGGGAAAGGGGGGATCCATGCACCTCTTCGACCGTAACACAAACTTTCTCGGCGGGCACGGTATCGTCGGCGGACACATCCCGCTCGCAACTGGCGTGGCGTTCGCGATCAAGTACCGGGGAGGAGATCAGGTCTGCCTCTGTTTCTTTGGCGAGGCGGCGGTAAACAACGGTGCTTTCCACGAGGCGCTCAACATGGCCGCTCTGTGGAAGCTTCCCGTCATCTACGTCATAGAGAACAATCGCTACGGGATGGGTACCGCGCTGGAGCGTGCGTCCGCGATCAACGACATTGCGGAACGAGCCTGCTCTTACGACATGCCGAATGAAGTCGTTGACGGACAGGATGTGTTCGTTGTGCGCGAAGCGATTGCGCGCGCTGTGACGCGGGCCCGCAAGGAGCACACTCCGACTCTGCTCGAGATGCGTACCTACCGCTTCATGGGTCACTCAATGTCCGATGCCGTAAGCGGCACCTATCGAACCAAGGAAGAGCTGGAAGAGCACATGAAACGCGACCCCATTGAGGTGCTTCGTGGACAGATGGAGGAGATGGGCGACTGGAATGATGAAAACATGACCACCCTGGACAATGAAGTGAGAGAGGTCGTGGAAGACTCGTGGAATTTTGCCGACAATAGCCCGGAACCTTCCATTGAGGCACTCCACGAAAATGTTCTCGTAGACACAACAAGCGACGCTGAGGCAAGCGCCGCCGTGGCGGGAGACTGATACGCGTGCCGGTAATCACGTATCGTGACGCGCTCAACCAGGCGCTTAGAGAGGAGATGCAGCGCGATGACCGGGTTTTCCTGATGGGCGAGGAGGTCGGCGTCTATCAGGGTGCCTACAAGGTTTCCAAGGGTCTGCTGCAGGAATTCGGCGAGATGCGCGTCGTGGATACACCCATAACGGAGCTCGGATTCGCGGGCGTCGGAGTGGGGGCCGCGATGGTGGGACTCAGGCCGATCGTCGAATTCATGACATGGAATTTCGCGCTCCTCGCGCTGGACCAGGTTGTTAACGCCGCCGCGAAAATGCTGTACATGAGCGGCGGTCAGTACCCGATGCCCATGGTCTTCCGTGGCCCGAATGGCGCCGCCCTCCAGCTCTCGGCTCAGCACTCGCAGGCGTGGGAATCCTGGCTCGCGCACATTCCCGGCCTCAAGGTGCTCGCTCCCGGCACGCCGTACGATGCCAAGGGACTGCTCAAGAGCGCGATCCGCGACGACAACCCCGTGGTATTTCTGGAAGGCGAGATGTTGTACAACACAAAGGGCGAGGTTCCCGAAGAAGATTACCTCGTTCCCATCGGAAAGGCTGAGCTCAAGCGAGAGGGAGAACACTGCACCATCGTCTCGCACGGCAAGATGGTGCTCGTCGCAATGCAGGTTGCAGATCAGCTGGCCAAGGAAGGAATCACGATTGACGTGGTGGATCTACGCACGATTCGCCCGATGGATGTCGACACGGTAGTGACGTCGGTTCGTAAGACCAATCGCGCCGTGGTGGTTGAAGAAGGTTGGGAGTTCTGCGGCGTTGGCGCTCAGGTAGCAGACTACATCCAGCGGGAATGTTTTGACGATCTGGATGCGCCAGTCCTTCGCGTTCACCAGGCCGATGTACCAATGCCGTATGCCAAAGCCATCGAAAAAGCCGCCAAGCCCGATGTGCGGAAGACTATCGATGCGGTTAAGCGCGTGATGTACCTCGAGTCGTAGCGAGCATGGCGATGCAGTTTTCAGAACGTCTTCTGGCAGCAGCAACCTGTTGTGGGCGAAGTAGGGATTGGGAGTCGGGGATCGGGGATGTTAGAGCTCGACATTCGACTCGCGCAGGTACCTACTCCCCAACCCCCAACCCCCACTCCCGAGTTATCGATGGCTACTAAAGTTGTCATGGAGGCGCTGTCACCGACCATGGAGGAAGGTCGGTTGGTCAAGTGGCTCAAGAACGAGGGAGATCAGGTGAAGAGCGGTGAGCCGCTTGCTGAAGTGGAAACCGACAAGGCGGTAATGGAGATCGTCGCCAGAGGCGATGGCATACTGAGAAAGAGGCTGGCTGCAGAGGGGCAAACGGCTCCAGTGGGTGCGCTCATCGGAGTCATAGGCGGATCTGACGAAGACATCGGCGCTCTGGTTGGCGAGGGAACCAAGGCGGAGGGCAGCTCGGGTGGCGCAAACGCGGGCCCCCCCGCTCAACAAGCTGCTGCTGCATCTGTGAAACCGTCCAAGCCTTCCCGTGCAGCCGAAGGCATTCCGTCGCCTCAGGCAGAAAAAACGGATCCACCATCCGAAGATCAGGCAGAAGTCGATGTTGTGGATCCGGACGCTTCCGGTGAGTCAGGCACGGCCGATGTGGATCGCGATCCAGCGTCCGACCAGGCATCCGGGGAAGACACCGCCCAGGCGGCCGGCGGACGAATGGGCAACGCCGCGCCACGGCATCGGCCACCTTCAGGGGCTCAGCCGGCCACGGAGCAACCGTCGCATGCGGAACGAGACGGTGAGCGGCCGAAATCTTCGCCGCTTGCGCGACGTTTGGCTTCCGAGAAAGGCATGGATTTACAGAACGTGCGAGGGAGCGGGCCAGCCGGCCGAATCATAAAGCGCGATATCGAGGCAGCCGCCACAGCACAAGCAGCGTCGGCCGGCGCTGGTGCAGTTTCGAACGGGCCGTCAGCAGAGCATGCCGACTTCGAGGACATCCCGCTCTCGCCCATCAGAAAAACCATCGCGAAGCGTCTTATCCAATCCATAGGTCCGATCCCGACGTTTTATCTGACTGCCGAGTTCGACATGGCGCGTGCGAGCGAAATGCGTTCGGCGATGGGAGAAATGGGAGATGAGTTCAAGGTGTCGGTGAACGACATCGTCATGAAGGCCGTCGCCATAGCCCTCTCCCGTCATCCCGAAGTCAACGCTCATTGGCTCGGTGACAGGATCCGCGTCTTCAATCGCGTGCACCTTGGCATGGCTGTCGCAATTCCTGAAGGACTCATCACGCCGGTAATCTTCGATGCTGACGGTAAGAGAATGAGCCAGATCTCCGTCGAGGCGAGGGAGCTGGCCAAGCGTGCACGCGATCGGAAGCTCAAGCCGGAGGAGTACACTGGCGCGACGTTCACAGTCTCCAACCTCGGCATGTTCGGTATCGATCAGTTCACGGCGATCATCAATCCTCCGGAATCAGCCATTCTCGCCGTCGGATCCGTGGAAGAAAAACCAGTTGTTGTTGGCGGAGAGGTTGTTGCGCGTAAGCGAATGCGAGTCACGCTGAGCTGCGATCACCGAGTGATCGATGGCGCGACTGGTGCGAAATTCCTGCAGACCTTGCGCCGCTTGATCGAGAACCCGCTGATGATGGTGTACTAGGTGATGCTGTCCGCGCGTGATAGCGAGTCTTCAGCTGCTGCCCGGATTATCACTACGACGCCATCCGGTCAGCTAACGAGCTTCACCGAGATCCTGCACTGCCCGTCGCCGTTGTGCATGCATTCGAGCTCGGTTATGTCCACGGTTTCCCCGTAATGCGCGGCGACGCCGGCCGCGATCCCCTTTGCTACCGAGCACATCCGACGGCGTGACGTATAGGTTATGATCACTTCGCCTTTCGACATTCTCGCTACCTTGAGCTCGGGCGGAAGGGCTCCCGGGTCCTTCCGTCTCACGACTTTGTGAATCGTCTGCTCAGTGTTTTCTATCAGATCCAGCGTGCGCCACTCCGGTTTCACAAGCGGCTTGTACACGGTAAGAAGAGTCGGCGCGAGAAAAAAACCGAAGTCCCGAAGAATGTCCTGTTCTGAGACCCCCGCTCGCTTGGCGGCTGCCGAAACGATTGTCCGGATTTCCTGGTCCGGATACGTCTCGCTCGGAAAGTATGCCTTCAATTCCATGCCGGCCTCCGAAACCAGAGAAGCCCATCCGGCTTCGCCCAGTTTCGAGACAACGTAATTCCTGAGTTCCGTGTGAATTATGCCGTACATGATTGAATAGTCCTGTGCTCAGAGAACGTGGTGGCATATCTCGCCACGCAGGGAGCCGGATGAGCCAGCCGCTCTCCATTTCACCTGTTCAGGCGTCGGTGCGTTTATTTCCTTAACAGCGTATATGTGCGGCGTTGGCCTTCTTCTTTGCAAGACATGTGCTGTTGCATTTTTTTCGCAGCAGAGGCGACTTCTTAAAGCTGTAGCGGCATGAAGCACTGCCTTCGTATCTTCCGC
>JACMME010000089.1 GCA_014379205.1 Gemmatimonadaceae bacterium | reverse complement strand
ATCGTCAGCCGCAGCCTCACCAGGCTCGAAGAGGAACTGGGCATCCAGCTCCTGTCCCGCACGACGCGCGGCGCGGCGCTCACCGAAGCCGGCGTAACCTTCCGAGAGCATGCCGCGCGCATCGACGGGGCGAGCGGATAGGCCATCCAGTGCGACCAGGCAAGGCGGGTCCGAAAGGAGTGAGAGGTGCGATAATACTCATGAAATTCGGTTCATCGTCCAGCGGGTGCAAGCCCCGCCCGGCGAAGGGTAAGCCCGCCCAGCCGGTAGCGAGCCTTGCGACGGACGCGGCAACGCGGCCGGCGATGCGTAGGCGCGCGAGCGTGTGGGCCGTGGGGAATGCAGCCACGAAAACCATGTCTTCCCGGGTGCCGAGGGTGTTGCTTGTCCCGAAGGCGACGGCGGTCTCCCCGCAGCAGGGCGAGGGGAGGGCGCACCCGGCGGGGTGTACGACCACGGCACGCAGCAAGAGGACGGTCCAGGCACCTGGGGTGCGCCGGGATAAACCGGCAGGAAGAAGAGGATGAAAGAGCCTTACATCGAAGGAGTAGCGACCCGCGATGGCCCCGAGTCCTGCGCCGTCGCCCGCAAGAGCGCCGGCGAAGCACGGACAGGGGTACGCGCAGGCAGGGTATTGAGCCGCGAAACCACTCACACCGGGGAGCCGACGTCGTCCCAGGAAACGGAAGGCAACACGGTGGGCACCGATAACGCGAGGTGCTCGTCGTCCCCGCGCGGTCTGAGACCCCTCGCATGCGCGGAATCTTCCTGCGCGAGAACCGGGAGATCCCTACGTCGCTCGCTGGCGATGATGCGTCAGTGGGCCGCATCGGGAAGGCCGGAGGCCATGAGCCGATGATGCACGACGGAGGGAAGTCGGACAGACCCATGGTACCTGCGAAGCTGTCGAACAAGGTCGGACAGTCGGCCGCGGAGACGGTGGAGGGACGGGGTCTGACCGAGGGGAACACGAGCCAGCAAAACGCGTCCCGGACACAGTGCCGGACAAGCGCGCCAAGTGCGCTGGAGCGTGTACGCGAAGTCGCGAAGAGAGACAGGAAGGCAAAGTTTACTGCGCTCCTGCACCATATTACCATCGATCGACTCCGTGAAGCATACTTTGCGTTATCGCGCAAAGCGGCGGCTGGTGTCGATGGAGCGACATGGCAGCAGTATGGCGATAGGATCGAGGACAACCTCCGCGATCTACACGCCAAGCTGCATCGGGGAGCGTATCGAGCGAAGCCGTCGAGGAGGGTGTTCATCCCGAAGGCGGATGGGCGGCAACGGCCGCTCGGTATCGCCTCGCTGGAAGACAAGCTTGTCCAGCGAGCCGTCGTCGAGGTGCTCAACTGTATTTACGAGACGGACTTTCTCGGCTTCTCGTATGGGTTTCGCCCGCGGCGCAACCAGCACAACGCGCTGGACGCGCTTGCCGTCGGCATCCAACGAAGGAAGGTGAAATGGGTGCTCGATGCAGACATCCGTGGCTTCTTTGACGCCATCGACCACGGTTGGATGATGAAGTTCTTCGAGCACCGCGTGGCAGATCGCAGGATGCTGCGGCTCATACAGAAATGGCTGAGCGCGGGTATCCTGCAAGACGGGAAGTGGATGGCAAGCGAGGAAGGCACGCCTCAGGGAGCAACAGTGTCGCCCTTGGCGTCGAACGTCTACCGTGCGCCCGGAGAAGGCGCTTGGATCTAGTTGGATGAAAGGAGCCAACCAGGATAACGACCGCGAGTCCTGTAGCGTGGAGGCGGAGGTGCAGAGTGATCTGCATTCTCTAAGCGCCTCGACACACCACCCTCTAGAGGGGGCGCAAACGGCAGGCCGCAACGCAAGTGAACCCAGATGTAGCCTCGTAATGCCGTAGTTGGATGGGACGAACCGCTGGTATTACGGTGAAGTCAGCAGTTCCGACGAAGGCGCGGTACGTACAGTCGGAACCCATTCCGGGGTAACAGGGGTGGCATGTCGGAAAGATCCAAGGGTTAACCGGGGAGGCCCAAGAGGAACACGTGGACTATGCCGTCAGGGTCCACTGGCCACTACTTCCTATAAGGGTAACCGAAGTGGAAGCGGGTCTTCTTGGGAGTCGGAGGGGCCCATACGAGCGTTGAACTCCGTGCAGCAAAACACGGAACGAGCAAAGGGGCCCTACTTTGGCGTGCTTGTAAAGCAGGAAAGGGGAAGGGGATTGCCATGAGGCTATCAACCCCAGAAAATCTTCGGCGACTGCAGCGCAAGCTCTACGTGAAGTCCAAACAGGAGCCGGGGTACCGGTTCTATTCGCTGTACGACAAGGTTTGGCGGAAAGATGTCCTGGAACATGCTTGGCGGCTCGTGCGAACAAATCGCGGTGCTGCCGGCATCGACGGGATGACCATCGAGAAAGCGGAAGAGCGAATTGATGAACTGCTGGTAGAGTTGCAGGAAGAGCTGAGGACGAAACGGTACCGCCCCCAAGCGGTCAGGCGCGTATATATACCGAAGCCCGATGGACGGCAGAGACCTCTCGGCATTCCTGTTGTGCGCGATCGGATCGTACAAGCCGCTGCGAAGCTCGTGTTGGAACCCATTATGGAAGCACGGTTTGAGCCGTTCTCCTACGGGTATCGGCCGAAACGCGGTGCTGCCGATGCGATGGAGCGCGTGCGCATGGTATGTCATGAGCGACGATGGGCCATCGAGGTGGATGTGGAAGCGTATTTCGACTCCGTGGAACACCGGAGACTGATGAAGACGCTGGCGCTCAAGATTGCGGATGGGGCGATGCTGGCTTTGATACGAAGCTGGTTGCAGGCGGGAGTTGTGGAACCAGACGGACGCAAAGTGACACCACCGCGAGGGGTTCCCCAAGGTGGTGTCATTTCGCCGCTGTTGTCGAATGTGTTTCTTCATATGCTCGATCGCTACTGGAGGATAAAGGGCATGCCCAAGAAAGCAGGGCGATGGGACGCACAGTTGATTCGCTATTGCGACGATGTGCTCGTCATCACCAGCGGGCCTCCCGAGCCGGTAGTCCGGGTACTGGAAGAACGACTGCGGCGGATGGGCCTTGTCTTGAACCGCAACAAAACCAACGTGGTTGACCTGCAAGAAAAGCCTGCGCACTTCCTGGGTTTTGAGATTCGTCGACTGCAGAACCGGCGGGATGGCGGGATCTGGTTGCGCATCGCTCCAAGCCGAAAGGCCGAAGAGCGTATTCGGACGAAGATCCGTGCCATCGTCAACCACCGCAGACCGGTCACGCTTCCCGCCATGGTGCGGGAGGTCAATCCAGTTGTTCGTGGATGGGTGAACTACTATCGTCGATCGAATGCGTCGCGCTCTTTCCGGCGGATCAAGGAATACAGCGAATTTAAGGTCCGGAAGGTGATGCAGCGACGGCGCCGGTATCGTTCCTTCGAGTGGCATCATGTTGGTCACTCGGAGATCTACGATGAACTGGGGCTGTACGCCGACTACGCCGTGCGATAGTGCATGTCTTCACGTGAAAGCCATCGGAGAGCTGCATGCGGGAAAACTGCACGTGCAGTTCGATGAGGGGGCGCTGGAAACGGAGCTACGGACGGATTGAGGCACCGGCAGCATGGCGAAAGCCGCCGGAAACCGCGACTCCCCGATCCTACGGCCACCGCGCCAGCGCCCTACTCTACTGCACTATGTCTTCGACCTCTGGGTCCAGCAGTGGAGGTCACGTCATGCGAACGGCGACGTTGTCGTTGTTCGCTTTGCCGATGACTTCCTGATGGGATTTGAGCACCAGGCCGACGCCGAGCAATTCCTCGGAGCGCTTCGCGAACGTTTCGCGAAGTTCTCGCTGGAACTGCATGCCGACAAGACACGCTTGCTGGAGTTTGGGCGGCATGCCGCGACAAACCGTGCTGGGCGGGGTCTCGGCAAGCCGGAGACGTTCGACTTCCTTGGCTTCACGCACGTGTGCGCGAAGACCCGGAAAGGACGTTTCATGCTCCGGCGGCGGACAATGCGCAAACGGATGCGGACGAAACTGAGCGAGGTGAAAGCCGAGCTCCGTCGACGCCGACACCGACCCATCCCAGAGCAAGGCCAATGGCTCGGCAGCGTCGTTCGAGGGCACTGCGCTTATTACGCGGTTCCCGGGAACGTCAAAGCCGTCGCCGCATTCCGAACCCAAGCGTTACGCCACTGGCATCGGTCGCTCCGACGGCGAAGCCAGCGGACCCGTACCGACTGGGCCCGGATGAACCGCCTTGCAGCGCGCTGGATCCCAGCCGCCCGCGTCATGCATCCTTGGCCCGACGCGCGCTTTGACGTCAGAACCCGAGGCAAGAGCCCAGTGCGGTAGCCCCGCTCGCTGGGATCCGTGCGGGGGGCGGCCCGAGCTCGACGGAGCGAAGGGCCGTCCCTACCGCGACCAAACCTATACAGAGGCAAAATCTCCCCGATGAACGAAACGGCCAAATCACTCTACGCTCGGCTGAT
>JACMME010000088.1 GCA_014379205.1 Gemmatimonadaceae bacterium | reverse complement strand
CCTTTCTTGTGGAATCCCACCCAGAGTTCGGTCTTTGCAGCGTGGTTCTCGTCGAGCCAGCGGCGAAAGTCAGCGGGCGTTGGGAAAAATGTCGGTTTCATCTCTGAATTCTAAACCAACAATCGAGAACAGCATGCCGTGTCAGGAATCAGCGAGCGGCCTTCAGCTCCTGGGTCCCGACTTGGTGAGCCTCGCACATGAGTGCCTTAAGCTCCGTGTCGATATCACCAGGCGACGTGAGGCGAAAGTGGTGGACGTACCCAATTCTTCCAAAGTCTTCCACGCGATCAAGCAACGGGTGCGTCACTCGGCGACGGAGCCACAGCGTAGCATCGAGATGCCCCACGCGAACCACAGCGCCTGCAAAGCGCACGCGGGCCTGAATGGTGATTCTGGTCTTTTGCGCATAGGCGATCGTCGGACCGCACACTCGCGCTGCCTGGAGCCAGCGATCGAACGTACGCTTTCGGTCCGGAGGCTTGCCGCGAAAGTGTGTCGCCAGGCTCACCCGCACGCACGAATGCCACAGGTTTTTCGTAACGAAGCGATGACCGCAACGCGGGCACTGCCAGAGCGGTGGTTTGGGCAACGTAAGTCTCCGGTCGGGCCAGGCTTTAATTGACATTGCGTCACTTCATTTGAAAACCCAGCGCTTTTGGGATATGATGGCGGGCCATGACCCAGCCGCTCAGAGCGATTTTTCTCCTCGGTACCCTCAAGAAGAAGCAGGTCCTCTCCCATACGCTCACCCTTTGCGAGGTGGTGGCGGAGATTCTCAAATCACAGGAGAACGTCGAGAGCGAGATAATTCGCCTGCGAGACTACAATATCCAGCCCGGTACAAAGACAGAAATAGACAACGACGACTGGCCGAAGATCGTCGACAAGATGACCGCCTCGGACATAGTCATTTTTGCTACCCCGATCTGGTGGGGAATACAGTCATCGCTCATTCAGCGAGTGATCGAGCGCCTCGACGAGCTGAACGACGAGCTACTGGAGACCGGCAAGTCGGAGTTCGCCAACAAAGTGGGCGGGATCGTGATTACCGGCGATGAAGACGGCGCCGAGCACATCATTGGAAACATTTTGAACTTCATGAGCTGGAACGGATTCAGCATCCCGCCGGCGCCTTCAGTCACCTTCCTGGGCGACGCGTCAGAGGATACGAAGGAGTCGCTGAAGAAGAAGTTCAAGAAGCGCGGGGTGTACGACGCGGCAAAGACTTTCGCGCGCAACGAAGCGTACCTGGCGCGGCTCCTGAAGGAAAATCCATTCCCGCAAGCGGAAGATTGACGCGAGTGCTGTTGAAGCTAGCGGCCGTCAGCGCCTAGCGACCAGCGGGTAGCGTGTTGTCCTCAGTTGATTTTGTCTGCGGAGTCCCGTTCACCCACCGCGCCAGCCAGTCAGCAACCTCACGATAAAAGACCCGGGAATTGTACGCGTTGAGTATCCAGTGATTCTCTTCCGGCCATACAAGCAGCCGACTGGGAACCTGTAGACGCTGGAGCAGCGACCACATCTCGAGAGTGTTGTTCATTGGGACGCGGTAGTCCCGCTCACCAACCGAGAGAAGCATCGGCGTCTTGAACTGCGCCGCGAACCGCACCGGATTCTGCGTTCGCCAAACTTCGTTCTGCTCCCATACCGGGCCGAGCGACTGAATCTCGCGGTGGTAGATCCCGTCGGACGTCCCCCACTGCGACTCGAGGTTCACGAGACCAGCGTGAGCGATGAGAGCCTTGAAGCGGGTTCCCGACCACGCCTCCAGCGCGTTAGCGAGATGACCTCCGTAACTAGCGCCGCCCGCCACCTGTCGCGAGGCATCGATGAACGGAAAGCGACGGATCGCTTCGTCAGCGCCCTCGATCAGCTCCTCCGCCGGCCCTCGCAGCGGATCGCCCTGGATGTTCTGGGCAAACTGCTCGCCGAATCCTGTCGACCCGGTGTAATTCGTCATCAGCATCACAAATCCCGGCTTCGCCAGGAGGTGATAATTCCACCTTAGCGAGATCTGATCGCGCCACATGTTGTGCGCGCCGCCGTGGATCAGGACGAAGAGCGGATACTTTTTGTTGGCGTCGAAGTTCGGCGGCAGAACGATCATGTTGTGGATCTTCCGGCCGCGCTTCGAGG
>JACMME010000087.1 GCA_014379205.1 Gemmatimonadaceae bacterium | reverse complement strand
GCCGCGAAAGTCGCTCAGGTTGCGATAGCCATTGTCGTCCATCCAATTGGAGAGACCGTCATTAAGGTCCTCGACAATGCGAAAGCCGTGGTGCATCACCGCTGTGCATACTTGCAGAGTGCCGGATCCCAATGCGATGAACTCGGCCGCATCTCTCCATGTTGATATCCCGCCAATGCCTGAGACGGGGATGGTCACGAGAGGGTCTCCGGCCACGGCCGAGACGAGGTGCAGGGCGATAGGCTTTACGGCCGGACCGCAGTAGCCGCCGTGACTCGACTTTCCGGCAACGCTCGGCTGAGGTGAAAAGGTGTCGAGGTCGACGCCTACAATGGAGTTGATGGTGTTGATGAGAGAAAGCGCATCTGCACCGCCGTTCACGGCGGCGCGGGCGATAAAGCCGATGTCGGTGACGTTCGGAGTCAGTTTTACAATGACCGGGATCCGCGCCACTTCCTTCACCCACTCCACGATTTGACAGGTGTAGTCCGGCACCTGTCCTACCGCACTGCCCATCCCTCGCTCGCTCATTCCATGCGGGCAACCAAAGTTTAGCTCCAGCCCATCGGCACCAGTATCCTGCGCACGTTTCACCATCTCGTGCCAGGATTCGCGCTTGCTCTCCACCATAAGGGAAACAATCACCGCGTGCCCAGGATAGTTGCGCTTCACCTCCGCTATCTCGGCGAAGTTGTCGTCGACAGGGCGATCGCTGATCAGCTCGATATTGTTGAATCCGATCATGCGGTTGATACCGAGGTCGATGGAACCGTAGCGCGAAAAGACGTTGATGATTGGCTCACCGACGGTCTTCCATACCGCGCCACCCCAGCCGGCATCGAATGCACGGGCTACCTGACCGTAAGTGTTGGTGGGCGGGCCGGAGGCAAGCCAGAACGGATTGGGACACTTGATGCCGGCAAAATCGAGGCTCAGGTCAGCCAACTCGGCCTCCTGAGTGGATTGCGGATTTGCGGGCTACGGATTGAGGATTGCGGATTGCCGATTGCGGATTGAAACGCATACCTGCAATCGTGCGTAACATCGGACACGGCAGTACGCAGTTTGATCCGCAATCCGCAATTCGCAATCCTGTCATAGTTTGTCTCCAGTCCTTCTGAAAGTCTTTAGCAGCCCGTGTATCGTGGCGGCTGCCGCCTTTCCTTCAGCGGCCGCGTTTACTATCTCTGCTCCACCATTCGCGCAATCTCCGCACACAACGACGTTGGGTTTGGTGCTGATGAACCTTCCACCTTCCACGCGCAACCCCGCGGCTTCCGCGAAATCTTGCCGCGGAAGCTGGCCCAATGCCTTGATCACCATGTCACATTCGATGATGTGATTGCTGTCGGGAATTTCCACGGGCGAGCGCCGCCCTCCTGCATCGGGTTGACTCAACTCGGCTCGTGCGCACTCGATGCCAGTTACGATGCTGTCTCCCACAATGCGCTTCGGAATGGTGAGGAAACGAAACTCGCATCCATCGTTCTTTGCGAGCTCGTATTCATAATGGTATGCCGGCATATCTTCCTCACCGCGCCGGTAGACAATCGTCACCCGTTCTGCACCGAGCCGCTTTGCCTGGGTGGCAGCATCGATGGCAGTGTTACCGGCCCCAATCACGACAACGCGCCGTCCGACCGGTGTGGCTGAATACGGGTTCATCTTCAGATGTTCGATGAACGCGAGCGCTTCATGAACACCATCAATTGACTCGCCAGGAATACCGAGAGTGCGGCCTGCTCCAAGACCCACGGCAACGCAAATCGCGTCGTAGCTCTTTTCCAGCGATGCGAAAGTCACGTCGCGTCCCACCAACACTCCCGTCCTCAAATCCACGCCCAGCGCGAGAATCATCTCAGCTTCGGCGAGTGCTACAGGCGGACGCATCTTGTATTCGGCAATCGCGTAGGTATTCAGGCCGCCGGGCTTGTCACGCGAATCGAATATCGACACGGCGTGGCCCCACCGTCTGAGATCCTGCGCGCAGGACAACCCAGCGGGACCGGCACCGATTATCGCGACGTTCCTTCCCGTGGGGACGCCAGGCTCGAAGAGGCGGAGACGCTTCTCCAATGCGAAATCCGTTGCATGGCGTTGAAGCAGCGCGATCTTGATCGGTTCTTCATCGCGATCGTTCAGCACGCACGCTCCTTCACACATGACCTCAACGGGGCAAGCTCGCGCACAGGAGTGACCCATGGGATTGGCATCCAGAATCACGCGTGCGGAGCCGCGGAGATTCCCGCTGGCGATCTTCTTGATGAACGACGGAACATCGATGTGTGTGGGGCAAGCCATTGTGCACGGTGCGTCGTAACAATACAGACACTTCGAAGATTCCAGCAGCGCTGCGTCCCTGGACAGCGGCGGAGCGATCTCGGCGAACGGGTCGGTACGATCGTCTGCATGCGCGGTCGGCCGCCAGTTACTTCCCGGCATACGCAGAGCTTGCGGCGGACACGTTTACGCGTTCGTACAATCGCATCGCAAACAGGTAGGTGATGTAGGAGATGCCGAATCCGACAAACCACGCCCAGCTGTAGATCCACTGCCAGACGGGCCCGATCTCGATCGCGCCTAACGCCGCCAGAAACCCAGGAAGATTCGGAAGAATTCCCAGAGCGAGCGCTGCCATCGCGATCCAGTTCACGCCACGATGGTATTCGTATACTCCGTGCCGCCGGTATAGTGAATCCACGTCGAGAGTGCGACTACGCAGCGCGTAGTAGTCGGCTATCATGATGCCAGCGATCGGCCCCAGGAGAGCGCCATACCCGATCAGCCAGGTGAAAATGTAGGCGGATGCGTCATTGTACAAACGCCACGGCATTATCACGATTCCGATGCCGGCTGTGAGCAAGGCGCCTGTCCTGAACGAAATACGCCGGGGCGCGAGGTTGCTGAATCCGTTCGCCGGCGCCACGACGTTGGCAGCGATGTTGGTAGTAAGAGTCGCGACCGCGAGGCCGAGCATCGAAATACCTACCATGAGAGGCCCGCCGATTCGGGCGAGAAGCAGCACGGGATCGGCCACGCGCGTTCCAAAAATCACCGCGGTCGCATTGGTGACAGCAGCACCTATGAAAGCAAAAAGCGCCATCGTCAGTGGCAATCCCACGGCTTGCCCAACCACTTGATCGCGCTGGCTGCGCGCGTACCTGGAAAAGTCGGGAATCGAGAGCGCCATGGTTCCCCAGAATGCGACGGCAGATGTCAGTCCCGCACCGAAGATGGATCCCAACTCCCAGTTGCGATCCGTTGGCTGGCTAAAAGGCCTTGGAGGATTGCTCAACATCTCCGTCCAGCCACCGGATGTCACCCACGCCCACGTGAGCAAAGCCACCCCCACAGCGAGCAGAAAGGGTGACCCCCAAGTCTCGAGGAACTTGATCGAATCCATGCCTCGAAGCACAATGATCACGTTCATTGCCCAGAAGAGCATGAAGCAAATGAACTCTCCGGTGTTGATCCCTACCCACGAGGGAATTACCGACGGCAGCTGGGAAATGCCGGGCCAGATACTCTCGATAAGCTTGTAGATCGCCCAACCCCCGATCCATGTCTGGATGCCAAACCAACCGCATGCCACAATGGAGCGGAGTAATGCGGGCACCGCTGCGCCACGGACACCGAACGCCGAGCGAGCCATGACGGGAAACGGGATGCCGTACTTCGTACCCGCATGAGAGTTGAGCGCTATCGGAATAAGGACGATCAAATTTCCCAGCACGACTGATCCGACCGCAGCCTGCCAGGTCCAACCCCGATCCACGAGCCCGGATGCGAGCGTGTACGTCGGAATGCATATCGCCATCCCGATCCATAGGGAGGCTATGTGCCACCAATTCCACGTGCGGTGTTCCAGCGAGACGGGCGCAAGATCCTTGTTTATGAGCGATGGATCGAGCGCGGGCAGGTGCGAGCCGCTGGAATACCAGCCATGCCCCGGAACTCCGGCCGGCGCACCGCCAGTCGACACGGGAGTTGGCACCGGCTGACGATCGCTCAATTGACTTCCGACAAGGCCATATCGAGCCGGCGGGCTCCGTCCTCTATCTCGCTCCTGGAAACGAGCATCGATGGAGCTATACGAATTACGTTGCCATACAGCCCGCCCTTTCCGATCAGGAGGCGGTGTTTCTTGGCCGCCTCCAGAAGCTTGGCTGTCTTCTTCGGGGCCGGCTCCTTGGTCGCCCGGTCTTCCACGAGCTCGATGCCCTGCATGAGCCCCTTTCCTCGCACGTCGCCAATGAAGGGGTACTTCTCCTTGAAGGCGTCGAGGTGCCCGCGTAGCTGGCGCCCGCGCTCCGCGGAACGCACACGCACGTCTTCGCGCTCCATGACGTCGAGCGTCGCCTCGGTGGCCGCCATGGAGATGGGGTTACCACCGAAAGTTGAAAGCGACAGGCCGGTGAAGGAGTTTGCGACCTCGTCGGTGGCTATGGTGGCTCCAACGGGGAATCCATTGGCGATACTCTTGGCGAACGTCATGATTTCGGGTTCGACACCCCAGTGCTGTATGCCGCACCAATGATCGCCCGTGCGGCCGAACCCGGTCTGCACCTCATCGCATATGAATACGCCGCCATACTTGCGGACGATTCCCACAGCGACCTCGAAATATTCCTTTGGCGGCGTAATAAAGCCGCCCACTCCCTGAATCGGCTCGGCGATGAAAGCCGCGGGCTTACCCGTTGTTTCAGTGCGGATGAGCTCTTCGATGTCGGTCGCACAACGAAGTCCGCAATCCGGATACTTGAGATCGAAAGGACAACGGTAGCAATACGGCGAACGAGCGTGCTTGATACCGGCTACCTGAGTAGGCAGCGGACGCCACGGCGCATGTCCAGTGATGGAGATAGCCATGTGACTTCTACCAGCATAGCTGTGGCGCAGCGCGATGATCTCCTGGCTACCGGTGAAAATCTTCGCAAGGATGATTGCCGTCTCATCCGCCTCCGTACCGCTCGTGGTAAAGAAGCTTTTCTTGAGCTTTCCTGGCGTCATCCTGGCCAGACGCTCGGCAACACGAACGATCTCTTCGGTTGGGTACAACGTCGACGTATGCTCGAGCCTGCCGGCCTGGTCCTGGATGGCGCTGACAACATCGGGGTGGCAGTGCCCCACGCCGAGTGTCAGGATGCCTCCGAAGAAGTCCAGATACTCCCGCCCATCCGCATCCAGGACGCAGCACCCCAGCCCCTGCGTCAGCACGATCGGTTCTTCGTAATAGTTGGCTACGCACGGGAAGAGAAACTCCTTGTGCTTCGCGCGAACGGTGGAAGAATCCATGTGAGCTATGACCTGTAATGAAGATTACGGATTGCGGATTGCGGAAACTGCGAACCGCGAACCGCGAAGAACTGCGAAGAAGATGGGTGGTAAGCATTCGCAATTGTTTTTCCGCAATCCGCAATCCGCAATCCCCTACCCATGCGTTGGTTCTCTCCCGATAAATCTTCCTCGTCCCACGGTTCCGACGAACTCGCCATTGCGCACCTGCACTTCCCCACGCACTGTCACGAGACTGGCTCGGCCTCTCTTCTCCCAACCCTCGTACGCGTTGTAATCCACCCTGGAGTGGCTGCTCTTCAGCGAGAAGGTGCCGCGATGCTCCGGATCGTATACCACGAGGTCCGCGTCCGCGCCAATCTGAATGGTGCCCTTCCTGGGATACAGGCCGAAGATACGCGCAGCCTGCGTACTGCACGCATCGACCATGGTTTGCAGATCGATCCGTCCTTCCGTAACACCCTTCGTGTGCACGAGGTCTATCCGTTCCTGCAAGGTCGGAATTCCGTTCGGTATCATCGTGAACGCGCTCCTGCCCATCTCCTTTTGTGCACGGAAGCTGAACGGCGCATGATCAGTTGCAACCGTGCTGACGGTGCGGGAACGGAGAGCGTTCCATAGCACATCCTGATTGGACTTGTGGCGAAGTGGTGGCGACATCACGTACTTGGCACCTTCGAAGTTCGGCAGCGTGGCACTCTTCTCATCCAGTACCAGATGTGGCGCCACGCACTCGATCCAGACGCTGACGCCTCGATACCGCGCGGCCAACGCCTCCCGCACAGCCGCGTCGCAGGAAGTGTGAACAGTGTATACATGCGTCCCCGTGAGCTCCGCGAACGCGCACAAATGATGAACCCCATCCGCCTCCACGACCGGTGGCCGCGACGGCCCGTGCCACTCCGGACCCGTCCTTCCCTCCGCCAGCAGTGACTTCTGCATCGCGTCGATAGCGTCGGCATTCTCGCAGTGCGCTGTGACTATCACGCCCAACTGCTTCGCCATTTTCAGCATGGCGAACAGGTGCTCGTCCGAAAGATTGAGAGCTCCCTTGTACGCCAGAAAGACCTTGAATGAAGCCACCCCCAACTCGACGATACGCCGAAACTGCTCTCGAATACCCTCCTCGAAGCGCACCACCGACATGTGAAACGTGTAGTCCACCGATGCAAGGCTTGCTGCCTTTGAGCGCCACGTCTCGAATGCATCCAGCGGTTCATCGTTCGGACCAGGACAGATCATCTCGATCAGCGTAGTGGTTCCGCCGGCGAGTGCCGCCTTGCTGGCGGACTCGTAGTCATCCGCAGCGTACGTTCCCATGAAGGGCAAATAGATGTGTACGTGCGGGTCGATAAATCCGGGAAACACATACTTGGCTGACGCATCCACTACCTGTAACTCCACTGGGGAATGCGGCAGCGATGCGGGATCGATATGCGGTTCGATGCGCGTAATGGTCTCTCCAGCGCAATAGATGTCGGCCGCGTAGTCGTCAGTGGCGGTAATTATGCGGCCGTTGCGAACCAGTAGCGCCATCGCCTTCAGGGAAGTTGGCTGACCATCGCCTCGTACGTCTCGGGCCTGCGATCCCGGAAAAACTGCCACGTCCGGCGAACCTCCTCGATCATTTCGAGATTCATCTCGCCCAGAACGAGCTCATCCTTGTCTTCGCTCCCCTGGGAAACAATGCTCCCTCGAGGGTCGACGAAGTAACTGGTTCCATAGAACTGGCCGATATTCCAGGGTGCTTCCGTTCCAACACGATTGATGCAACCCATGAAATAGCCGTTAGCCACAGCGTGTGCCGGTTGTTCCAGCTTCCACAAATACTGGGACAGTCCCTTCACGGTAGCCGACGGGTTGAACACGATCTCGGCCCCGTTCAAGCCGAGCAGCCGGGCTCCCTCGGGGAAGTGCCGATCGTAGCAGATGTACACGCCGATTCGAGCGTACCGCGTTTGGAATGTCGGGTAGCCGAGATTGCCCGGCTTGAAGAAATACTTTTCCCAGAAGCCGGACGTGTGCGGAATGTGATTCTTGCGATACTTGCCGAGGTATTCCCCGTCGGCGTCAATGACGGCCGCGGTGTTGTAATACACCCCAGGCATCTCCCGCTCATATATGGGAACGATCATCGCCATTCTGTACCGCTTCGCGTACGTCTGCATCAGCTGTATGGTCGGGCCTGGAATCGGTTCCGCTATGTCGCACCAGCGCGACTCCTGGCTTGGACAGAAGTACGGTCCGTTGAAGATTTCCTGCAAGCAGAGAATCTGCACGCCCCGCTTTCCTGCTTCGTCGATGTAAGGCAGGTGCTTTTCCAGCATCGCATCGCGCACCGTCTCAACCGATGCATTCGCGTCGTTGATGGGATTGCTCAGCTGAATGAGACCGCCGAGCACGGTGCGTGGCGGCTTCAAGTCCATCTCGAAATCACCACCTTCTTGTCAGTGTAGAATTCCACAGCATCCTTGCCGTGCGCCTTGAGATCTCCGAAGAATGAACCCTTGGTTCCACCGAAAGGAAAGAATGCCATCGGAGCCGCGACGCCAATGTTGACACCGATCATGCTCACCCCAACCCGGTAGCGGAACTCCCGCGCCGAGCGACCGCTCGTCGTGAATATGGAAACCGCGTTGGCGTACTCGCTCTTCTGCACAGTCAGGATCGCGTCGTCCAGTGATTCCGCGCGCGCAACGGTCGCTACCGGTCCGAAGATTTCCTCCCGTCCGATTTTCATCTCCTGATCCACTGACTCGAAGATCGTCGGACCGATGAAATTGCCCCCAGGATACTCCTTCACCGCGACACCCCGTCCGTCGAGCGCCAACTCGGCACCTTCGCTCACTCCCGATTCGATGTAGTCGAGTACACGCTCGCGATGCGCTCGCGATACCACGGGACCCATCGTTACCCCATCCTCCATCCCGTAACCGACGCGAAGGCCCGTCGCCGCGCCGAGCAAACCGTCACGCAGGCGATCGTACGAGTTTCCCGTCCCAACAATCACGCTACCTGCCAGGCAGCGCTGGCCTGCGCAGCCGAACACCGACTCGGACGCGACGTTCACCGCCCGGTCGATATCGGCATCCGGCATGACGACTATGTGATTCTTGGCGCCACCGAGTGCCTGCACGCGCTTGCCGTGCTCGGCCGCCGTGCGGTAGACGTGCCGTGCCACGTTACTGGATCCGACAAAGGAAATGCCGGCTATTCCCGGATGGCGGAGCAGCGCGTTTACCGCATCCTTCCCGCCGTGCACAAGGTTCACGACGCCGGGCGGAATGCCGGCTTCCTGCATCAGCTCGAAGATACGTACCTGGGACCGCGGTACCTGCTCGCTGGGCTTGAGCACAAAGGTGTTGCCCGTGGCGATAGCATACGGGTAGAACCAGAGCGGGACCATCGCCGGAAAGTTGTAGGGCGTGATTGCGGCAAAAACGCCGATCGGCTGCCTCACGAACTCGCAGTCTATGCCGGAAGAAACGTCTTCCAGCGTGTCCCCCATCATCATGGTCGGAATTCCACACGCATGCTCGACATTCTCAATACCGCGACGTAGCGACCCGCGAGACTCATCCAGCGTCTTGCCGTTCTCCTCGGTCACGATGCGCGCGATCTCCTCGAAATGGAGATCCAGCAGATGCTTGAGCTTGAACAGATAGCGCGCACGCTGAACAGGCGGCACTTCCCGCCATTTGCCAAAAGCCTCACGCGCCGCACTTACGGCGTCATCGACGTCACGCTGGCCGGAGAGTGGAACGCGACCAAGCGGCTTGCCGGTCGCGGGGTTCGGTTGATCGAGCCAATCGGTGGCAGATGACGTAACCCACTGGCCACCAATGAAGTTTCTGAGTGTCGGCTCCATGGTGCACTACCGATATGAGGGAGGCTGGAGGCAGGAAGCGAAAGTGAGACTGAGCTCCACGGTCTCTTGCAATATTCTGGAGGCGGGATCCGGTGGGTGCAAGGGCGTTCGGGCGCATGCGTGATGCAGCAGTGCGCGCGCATGGCCAACCTTCACTGATCAGACTTCGGTACAGGGGCCGCAGCGGTGCCCTATGGTTCAGTGACTCCCGCAGTCGCCGCCATCAAGCCGTGCAGCACGCCGGATGTGGCTTCGAGCTGCCTCAATCTGAGAAGCATCTGGACGTACGCCACGTCCTCGGGCGTTGCGCGCGCCGCACGCCGCTCGCTGGCTCGCATGAGTGAATACCACGAAGACGTGTGGCCAAAGCCGAGAGTGTGCAGAAGCTCATGCATGGAGATTCCCGCGTCATGCAGATGCCGCACTGATCGAAATGCCAACTCGACGCCGTGCAGATTGGAGAGCGGCCCCCACGCCACCGACGTCACACCATTGGCGTGCAGCTCGGGTTCGATGCGAACCATGACTCTCGCATCACGTTCTATCACCTCGTACAACATCGCGGGGCGAAAATATATCGCGCCGAGATCAGCTTCCAGAAGCCGCACGGCACGCCACAATGCCGCTGAGTCAGCCGGTGAGATCTGAGGACCCGCCGAATCCCGCGCGAACGCAAGCGCCAGAGGGAAGTCGGCAGCACGCCAACCTACACTTTTCCACGGTGAATTTTCATTCGCGCGGTGGAAACGTGCGAAGCGCGAGCGATCCAGTCCTCGTGCTGTCACTGCTCGAGGGCTGATGCGAATGGTGGTGCCCGCATGCGTTCCGATTCTTATGGTCCACTGAGTTGGAATAAGCACGATCGCCGTGAGCACGCTCGCATTCGGCATTCTGACGCCAATACGCGCCGTGTGATAAGCCGGCGCTTTAGCGTTCGCACGGCGCACGAGCAGATCGGCGGAATCAGTCGTTACATCGCTGAGCGGTACGGAGAACTCCCCCGTAGATGAGATCCGGGCCGAATCCGTTCGCCAGGCTGAACGCACAAAGATATGAAGGCCATCCCACCGCTCTCGGTCGGGTGCCAAAAGCCGGCCTCGCACAATTCTTCTTTGAAACATCGCAGGATCGAGAAGATCCGAATATTCTCCGGATAAGGACCGCACGAGCAGGTCGGCATCAGAGGAATCGGAAGCACTGGCAAGGACGGCGTGGGCATCCAGTGAGAGGGGTGGTCGTGCGAGCGGCGCCAACTTCGTCGAACAAGCGCATAGAAACGCCAGCAGAAAGCCGATTGAAGCATGCCGGGCAAATCGAGGCTCGCGAAGCACTGGTTGTGCCGACTACCGACTGAGGTCTACACGAACCGGAACGCCCCGCACCGCCGCTTGCGATCCATCGCCGAGCGCACCAAACACGTCCGACCCCCAGCAATAACTCGTATCGTCTCCGGCGATACCGCACGAATGCCGGGTTCCTACTGACACCGTTTTGAAAAGAATTCCGCCGGACACTGCTGCCGGCGAGCTGAAGTTGCCGCTAGTGCTGCCGTTGCCAAGCTGGCCATGAGAGTCGAGGCCCCAGCAGAACGCCGCGCCAGACGTTGCAACTCCGCACGATGCTGTGCGACCAGCGCTCACAAGTGCGAAGGTGATTCCATCTGCAACTGGAGTTGGCTGCCCTGAGGCTTCACCAACCAAACCTGTACCAAGCTGTCCATTCTCATTGGCACCCCAGCAGTGAGCCGCACCGCCCGTTGTGATGGCGCAGGTGTGATTGAAGCTGCTACTGACCATTGCATACGAAAACCCACCAGCAACTGGGGCTGGGGTGGCGTTGCTCCCGCCGATGAGGCCTGTTCCAAGCTGGCCCTGACTGTTGTCTCCCCAGCAGTATACAAGCATGTCGGCAGCGATCCCGCAGGAATGCCGGTAGCCAACGGTGATTGCGTGAAAGCGGTTGCCACCGACTACGGGGACTGGTGTAGCGCTGTTTATCCGTCGCGCATCGCCGAGCTGCCCGAGCGAATCCTCGCCCCAGCAAAACGCGGTGCTGTCGACGGCGACGCCGCATGCGTGTCTCGTGCCGGCTGCGACGACGTCAAACTGACGTGTGGTTAAAACAGTCGTTGGACCTCCGCTCGCGGTGGTTCCATCTCCCAGTTGACCAAAAGCGTTGGCCCCCCAACAGTGGACCGACCCCGTCGTGGAAACTCCACACGCCAGCGAGTCGCCGGCGCTCAATTGGACAAAGGCCAGCGAATCGGCTGCTCGCGCCGGCGATGTGGAGCATGGATGTGCTTCGCCTGGGAGTTCATCGAAGCAGGTGGAATCAGCTGTCGCCGCCAGCTGTCCAACATCGCCCAAGCCCCAGCAGTAGGCACGCCCGTCGCCGAGCGCACCGCAGGTGAAGTCGCCACCTGCATCGAGGATTGCGAATGTCTTCGCGAGAATTGTTATCGCGACGTCGCCGCGGCTGGATCCCGACTGCACAGTGATCACTGCCTCGCCAGGTGCGACAGGGAGGATCGCGCCAGTTGAATCGACGCGAACGACTGTCGTGTCGGACGACAGGAATACGAACGGAGCTCCAGCCACTATGTTGCCGTCGGCGTCGCGCGCAACGGCTGTAACCTGTCCCACGTCATCGACCAGTAGCGAGTCAGATGAGAGGCTGGCATTGATCGTGGCCACTTCTCGCACAACGGTGGGGCACGGAGCGCCGATACCACAATCATCATCCTTGCAAGCGGCAAGCGCGAGCAGGGGCAACAGACATAGTGACTGCTTCAGGGAATGGAGTTCCACGGGCACCTACCGTGCGGCGGGAAATAGGCGGGTGAACAATCGCTGTTACAATGAACGTTAGTTGCAACGCGAAGGTCAACCGATGGCGACGCCTGCTCCTCGGAGTGACCCACATCACATTAATTCGCCAGTGATGTAAAGTCGCAGAGAGCACGGAGTTACAGGGTACTAGCCGGTGTTTTCGAGGCTCGTCGCGATTCTCTGACCGTGGTGTTTCAGGAGTTCACGTGATTCGCCACGGATGTGAGGACGGATCCCGGGTCATCTCACCTAATGCGGCGGGAGTGAACCTCCCGCGTAAGCATCAGGGGTCAGGAAACAATCGGACGTCAGAGCGCGTTTCTTCAACCTGACACCTGCCCCACCATGATCGGGTTCGTAGTGGGAAGGGTCGAGCCACCACCCGGTTCGTCCGTCACAGCTACCTGCGGACGCGCATTCGGATCGAGGGGCATGCGGATGCTCACTCGCGCATAGCCGAGCGCGTCCGGAGCAAACACGGCGATACTCCTCGGGCTGGTCCCTAATACCAGCCAGAGCTGATAGGTTCTGCCGAGTTCAAGCCGTGGGAGATCGTGCGCAATGAAAGTCCACTGATCGGAGGCACGATCCCAGAACATCACCGCGCCGACTGGGCGAGCGGTTGGTGCGGCAAGAGCGATCACCTTGACAGATGGTCCGGTGATGGTGCTCAATGCTGCGTCGCGCTCGGACAGTTCCCCTCGCAACGCAGCGACTTCCGACACTCGCCCGGCGCGCTCGCGATCCAGGCTCTCCAGCAGCCCACGACGTTCGCTGACGAGTGCGGCCAGCGCCACGACTGAGGCGGCGAGTGCGGCGGCGGTGACCCAGTTTACCACGCGTCGCTTTGGGATCTGGGGCTGCACAATATCCTCTTTCGAAGTCGTGAGTTTTGCAGAGGATATCTCAAGGGGCTGTCGGTCAGCCTTTGCGCGAGCGATCAACTGCTTCCTGACCCTGTCGCTCCGGGCCTGGTCAATTGGTTCTATGGGCGCCGCATATGATAGCTGAGAGGCATACCGGCGGAGGGCCGATAACTCCGCGCTGCAGCTTTCGCAGTGAGCCACGTGCTCCAGTACGGACTTCATTTCCTCATCGGAAAGCGCATCGATCGCGGCTGCGCCTAAAGCCTCTCTGAACATCTCATGCTCGCCGTTTGCGCCGTGGAGGTCCGCCATCATAGGCCGCCTTCAGCAAGCGCCGCGAGCGGCTGTCGCAGCTTCTCGAGGGCAAGCCGAATGCGCCCCTTGACGGTTCCGAGAGGCTGACCGGTGCGTTCCGCGATTTCCTGTTGGGTCATTCCGTGAAAGTAGGCCAGATCCACCGTATGGCGCTGTTCTGGTGGGAGCCCGGCGAGTGCGGCCAGTACGATTGCCCGCCGGCCAGCCAGTTCCGCATTCACGGCGGGATCAGCCAGAGGGGCGACCAGCTCAGGTGCGTCCGCTGAAGGTAGCGGTTCCTCGCGCCTTCGCCGCCGAGCGCGCAGGCGCATGAGTGCCTTGCTTCGTGCGATAACAAAGAGCCAGCCTGCTACGTCGCTGCGAGCAGCATCGTAACGATCCGCGTGACGCCATGCCTGCCAGAATGTCTCCTGAACGACATCCTCTGCTTCGTCCGGATCGGTAAGAAGATGCACCACAAGAGGGAAAAGCAGCGGAGACCACCGGTCGTACAATCGACCAAGGGAGTCCGCATCCCCGTTGTGCATCCTGCGAAGAAGCTCTTCGTCG
This sequence comes from Gemmatimonadaceae bacterium, assembly GCA_014379205.1. Lineage (GTDB taxonomy): Bacteria > Gemmatimonadota > Gemmatimonadetes > Gemmatimonadales > Gemmatimonadaceae > JACMME01. The sequence continues at coordinate 11,117 of JACMME010000087.1, read as the reverse complement.
GACACGACGCCTGTATCTGGCAATTAGAAGACCTGTCGACCCGTGCAGTTAACTGCGTTTCTCATCATCCGCTGCTGACCGTGATTGCGCATCGTCTCGAGTGCGTTTGAGCTCTACTGCATCGCGGAAGCTGCGCATGGCAGCGAGTGTGCCAACCATGAAAAGAATTCAGCAGCGTGGGAATTGATAACAGATTGCCGGTCATTTCGGGAGTCGGCGAAATCGGTGTGATCCAGCTGGTGAATTCCGGCATATGAGGAGAGTAGTCCTCGCAACGCTGGATGCTTGCCTGCCCTCGTGTTCCTCTCGAGTGCTCGAGGCGCATCGCCGGATTAACCCGAGCTGGAGAACGGAAATGGAGAGAGCTGACACTCGACGTAGACGCGGCAAGATCTCGTTCATCGCAGTGAGCCTGGCAATCGCAACGGGAGTCGTGGGAAGCCACCTGTTGGCATCCGACCACCAGCAAACGGTTCTGACAGAGCTCAGCCCTCGCATGGACATCACCGATGTCTATGCCTTTCCCGGCGGAGACAACAATGCTGCTACCGACCGAGTGACGTTGGTGATGGTCACATCCTCGCCGCTCACACCCGCGCAGACAGCGGCTGCTCGCTTCGATCCACACCTCCTGTATCAGTTCAAGATCGACAACAGCGCGCCGCTAGACGGAATCGAGGATCTGGTCATTCAGGTCACCTTTGACTCGACGTCAAACAATGCCCGGCTCTTCAACGTACGTGGTCCGGTCGCCCCGCCGTCGCGTATGGACGCGGAAGGGACGCCCCTTCCTCGCGGCGGGACTGCCACGGTTCTGCTTCGAAACGCCGCGCAGCCGAGCATCACGGCAAGGCCGACTGATCAGGTTGTAACTGTGACCAACGCAGCGGGCGACATCAGGATCTTCGCTGGAGCAACCGACGATCCGTTCTTTGTCGACCTGGAACAGTTCTTCAGGATCATTCCGGATCGCAAGCCGGCCACCGGGCCACTGTCGATGCTCCCGGAGACACCGACCGCGTCCGCTTTTCGCGGCGCTGCTCCCCCGTTCGACGTCACGCGTGGCGCGCCCGTGAACTTCCTTCGCGGCATCAATGCGCTTTCAATCGCGATCGAACTGCCCGAGTCTCTGCTCGCACCCGGTGCCAACAAGACGATCGGCGTGTGGGGGACGATAAGCCGATGACAAGCTCGCGGAACATCCTACCACACGATAACAAACAGGAGCACCTAGCCATGTTACGAGCTGTAAGACTGCTGGCTTTCGCCGGCTGCGTCGCTGTAGCCGGTATTACTGCCGGCTGCGATGACGATACCAGAACCATCACCGAAACGGTTTTCCGGGACACCGGCAGCGTGCGAACGGTTACCGACACGGTCCGGTTCGGTGAATTTCGAATTTTCAACCAGATCGAGCGTCTCGGAGCGCCGTTGTTCGCCGAAGCGTTTCTGGACAAACGTGACCACGATTTCCACGATGCGGGAACGCCCAATACCGACAGCACCAATTTTGTGCCGAAGGTCGTGAAATTCATCACAACCGTTGCTGGGCGCGACGCGGGGTACGCGAAAGCCGTTGCTGACGCCCTCGTGCCGGACATGATCGTCCTGCAGCTCGACAAGGCGCCGGCGACCGCTGGGTACCTCGGGCAGATCCTCGACCCCGCCACCAACTATGGTGGCCGCAGACTTCCTGATGATGTGGTGGATCTCAGCCTGATGGTTGTCTTCGGCAACGCGCTCGGCAACAACAACAGCGTGTCGCCCGGACTCACCACCGATAATGTGCCCAGCGACAGTCCCTTCCTGACGACGTTTCCATTCCTCGCGCCGGCGAACGCGTCACTTCTCGCTCGACGAAGCCGCTGAGCTTGCGAAGCAACATGCATGAAAACGAACGCGGCCGTGGCTGGGCAATGAGGTCATTGTCCCGCCATCGGCGCGTTCTGACAGGTGCGGTATTCGTCACACTGACAGGGATCGTCGGAGCACGTGCATGGCAACCACGCGGGAATAGCTCACTCACGCATGCCGCCGGCAAGACTGCTGACACACACGACGCATTTTCTGCAGACTTGTCGAGCACAGAGATGCTCGACGCGGATATTGCGTTTTACGGCGAGCGAGTAGCCGCGGATCCCTCCAGCGCCGGTGACCACGCCAAGCTGGCCGCGCTCTTTCTCGAACGCGTCCGAGTGAGTGGGAGCCAGGAGGATGCCATGCGCGCCGAGCAAGCCGCGCGCACATCGCTCGCTGCGCGGACAAAGCACAACGGGGCAGCGCTGGCTCTGCTCGCCTCCAGCCTTCTCGAGCAGCACCGTTTCATCGATGCGCGCGAAGCTGCGCGGCAGCTGGTCGCGCACGATTCAGTGGTTGTCGGCCACCGCGCTCTGCTGGCCGAAATCGAGCTGGAGCTTGGGAACTACGATGAGGCGGCAAGGTTGTTCGGTGCGCTGCAGGCGCACTGGCGCGATCTCGCCGTCGCTCCGCGCGTCGCGCGCTGGATGGAAATACGCGGAGGCGTCCAGCATGCTCGGCAGATGCTCGCTATGGCGCTCAAGGATGCGATCGCAGACTCGTATCTTCCCCGCAGCCAGGTAGCCTGGTTCCACTACCGGCTGGGCGATTTCGAGTTACGGTACGGCCGACACGAACAAGCTCGTGCTGCGCTTGCCGCCGGGCTAAAGCTCGCCCCAGGTGATTATCGCCTGCTTGGCTCAATGGCAGGCCTGGAGGCCGCCGAGCAGCGCTGGGATAACGCGATTGAATATGCGGGGCGCTCGGTCGCTGTCTTCCCCGATCCGGCAGTGCTCGGCCTGCTGAGCAACGCGTATCTGGCACTGGGCGACACCGGTAAATCGAGTGAGTTTGCGCGCGCCATGGCTGTTCTCTCGCTGGGCCAACCCGGCGCCATCCATCGGACGTGGAGCGCGTTCTGGCTTGACCGCGGGGAACATGTTGAGGAAGTGCTCGTGCGCGCGCAGGAAGAGGGCAAGGCAAGGCGGGACATATATGGCGATGACGTTCTCGCGTGGGCACTGCACAAGACCGGCCGGCATGCCGATGCAAAGGTGGCAATGGCGCGCGCGCTGGTTCAGGGAGTCCGCGATCCGTCGATCCTGTTTCATGCCGCAACGATATCGTACGCGCTTGGAGACACGGCAGAGAGCTGCGTTTATCTGCACGAAGTGCTTGTCAGTAACCCGCGTTTCCTTCAGCGACCAGTACGTGCCACCCCGCAATGCTCGATTTCATCGAGCGAGCGGTGAGACCGTCATGATCAGCGACCGGCTCAGGACCGCCAGGGCGAATGTCTGAGCTCCTCGTCTATGTCGAGCTGGGCGTGCGACACATCCTGGATCTTCGCGCGCTCGACCACGTCCTCTTCCTTCTGGCGCTCGCCGCGATCTATCGGATGCGAGACTGGCGTGAGAGCCTCTGGGTAGTCAGCTCATTCACAATCGGGCACTCGCTAACTCTGGCGCTGGCCGTTACGGGAGTGCTGGCTCTGCCGACGGCGCTGATTGAATTTCTCATCCCGGTTACAATTGTCGCGACCTGCCTCGAGAACGTTCTCGTTACCGACCGCGCCCGTACCCCGTGGCGCGTTGGCCATCGCCCCGTTCTCGCTGGGATTTTTGGCCTCGTCCATGGCGCTGGCTTCGCAAACTACCTCAAGGCACTGTTCATCGAGAGTGTCGCTGTTCCGCTTCTGGGCTTCAACATCGGCATCGAGCTGGGACAGGTCCTGGTCCTGACTCTCGCTGCGGCAGTGCTGACGGTGCTGGATCGCGTGATATTGGCGATGCGGGCTCCACGAGCAGCGCCGTCGCCGCTGCGTATACGCGTGATGATGATCTCGTGCGTGGTCGCTCTCGTTGCCACAAGATGGGCTTTCGAAAGGCGACTGTGGTGAGCCGGACCTATTTGTGGCACTGCCGCTTGTGGCCCCGGCCACGATCGTTGGCGCTATCGCTCGTGGCGTTTGTCGCCCTCTCAGGCACGCGGGAAGTTGACGCCCATCCTATTCATACGACACTCGCTCAACTCACTTATGACGCCACCTCGCGCACAGTCGTCGTTTCACTTCGCGTTTTCGCCGACGACTTTGCCATTGCCGTCGGACGCCATTCGGGGGTTACTCCCGCACCGGACCACAGTGTCTCCGCCGCGGCTGCGCACCAGTACCTGCGTTCGACTTTCCTGCTCGCAGATGCACGCGGACGCCTGCTTCCTCTCGAATGGAACGGCGCGAGGCGAAGTGGCGATGTCGTGTGGCTCACTTTGCGGGCACAATGGGGCGGTGCACCGCGGGATATGCGAGTCCTGAGCGCTTTGTTATTCGAGGTTCACGCGGACCAGGTCAACATCGTTCAGTCAACGCTGTCCGGCAAAGGTACAAGCGCTCTGTTCACGAGAGGGGATCGTGCCCGGGCGCTGCGTTAAGCAGCAATAATAGCAAAGACCGAATCACAAGTTCGAGGCTGGACGCGCCCGCCATTGCAACGGGGCGCCAGCGGAGCTCACTCGATGCGCGGCGGTTGCGGATCAGGCGAGGAACCGGAATTGGAGGTGGCGGAGGGTAAGGCCCGGGGATGGGGCTAGGCACCGGCACGGGATCCGGGAGGGGATTGCTCATTCAGAATTGTCCATTCCTGAAGCCTCCAGAGGGTTTTCGCCAAAGAGAGCCCCGTGCGAACGATTTAGCCTGCTTCGCCAACTACTGCACTGCTGACGTACGATGAGCAAAGACATCGGACGCTGTAGCGGGTATGGTTACGGAACTGTCCGGACAGCCTGCCAGGAACCAGGCGAAGTGTTCGCGTAGATATGCCGGCCCACGATGCTATTTCCCGAGAGCAGGCCGTCGAATATCCATGCATTACCGCTACTCGGAAGAGCAACCGTGAAGGACATAACCCCGGCTTCGGTGACAAATGCGGTGCCTTGCCCAGTCACTGTGGTTTGCGAGCCACTCGGTAGAGTAACTGTTATAGTCGCACTTCCGGAGAGCGCACCAGCAAGCCGGCTTGCTTGAGTTAACGAAACGGTACCGCTGAAGGTCGTGGGATCATTGTCAAACGATCCGGAAACCGCATACGTACCTGCCGCGTTCGGGAAGGGAAACCTGACGGTGACGCTCGACGATCCAGCTACGCCGTCCACCCGGGCGGTGATTGTCGCCGCTCCCTCACCAACTCCCGTGACGACCCCGGCTGAGGAGACTGTAGCAATGGCGTCGGAGCTGGATGTCCACGTGATTGCTCGCCCTGCGACGGCACTGCCGCTGGCGTCTCTGGCAGTCGATGTGAACTGAACGGTCTGGCCCGGTATCACGGTATCGGTCGCGGGCGTGACAGTAACCGACGTGACGGTAACAGTGGTAGGTCCAGGTCCGGGCCCAGGTCCCGGTCCTGGTCCGGTTCCGCCATCGCCGTTGCTATTGCCGTCACCGCATGCGAGTGCAAAAAGGACGCACGTTGCCCTGAGCGAACGAATTTTCACGTCGGTTCCTCCTGAAAGGCGTCAATCTCTGCATGACGCAATGGTTAGACGCTATTCTGCCGGCGCAAACACCCCTCTCCGCGCCCATGGCCGCGTCACCAGAGCTCACCAGCCCGCCCGAAAAAGCCAGAGGGTATCTGTCCGCCTCTTATTTGGCAGCGCCCCGCATGTTGCCTGGGAGCCGGTGCAACATCCACAATGAAGCACCGCACTTGGCAAGCTGGTCACTCGTGAGACCAACATATTCGCGGTTGGATCGAGGGGAGCGCAAGTAGCTGGAGTCCGAAACCGACAGCTTAACGGTGATGCGCACCCGAGTTCCCGATGCAGAAAACCCGCTTTCCTGAGTGGGAAGCGGGGTACCGGAGAGGAAACAGCGGACGTCGGACGAGTTGAACGTCGGACTCACGCATCCATCGACATGGGTGCAGCCCCGACGTCCTGGCTACACCAAACCGTCCAGGTGGCGGTGGTGCGTCTCAGCTGCCAGCGCGCACTTCTCGCACTTCGGTAAGCCGCATTCACCCTGCTCTCGCCAACCCTCCGGAATTAGCTTGCCTTCCGGACAGTCATTCCAGGTATGGTGTTTGGTGTCACCGTGCCTATGAAATGCACACATAAAGACCCGCTCTATCCGCCAACTTAGTTCGGAGCTGTGGGGCACTCCCTGTTGTGACGCGTCCCGATCGCGCGGCGTAAGCATTTCTCGCGGCTCAAAGAGGCCGCTCGCACACCGGGACTCGTCTACGAATACGACTCAGAATTCTCCACGAGAATGTCGCGAATGAATCTGCCTTGGGTGGTGCCGACTCCCGTTCCGTGCCGGCCCAGCACTCATTCAGGGGAACCCGAGGGACCCCGGGTGGTGTTACGGTGCGCGACGAAAGTGGATACGTGCCGAACGATGGGGTCTTGAAAAACGAATGCGTCTTCACGGTACTTTCCTGAGACAGAGCGCTAGCCCGAAGCAGGACGCTCTACAACACGTCTACGGCAATCTGAGCGCAAAACGGTCCGGAGAGTTCAAATCGACATCCGCCGCCAACACCCACGAGTGCGAGACAACCGGATGGCACTAATCGAGCCGCCGGGCCGGGAAGGTGCTGAATCGCAGCAGGGGGAGCGACCATTAGGATTTACCAACGGGCGTCGAGTCTGGTGTGCACTCTCCGGCTACGGCCAGCTAGTATTTCCTTCGGCGCGGTCGTGCCGCCGTGCTGTCGTCTTTTCCACCAGGCCGCGAGTCGGACAAGTCCTTGAAGCCGGCGAGCGCGTCCTCGACCCAGGCAACACGCGTCATCTCGCTATCGAGGTCGGTGATGCCACTCGCGACGTCAAGGTCGGCTTCCTCCGCATCTGTCAGTGGCTCCGGCTCGAGTTTTCGATCTTGCGCGTTCTTCTTGGTCACTTGGAAGAAATAGAGGCGACGAGAAATATTGGGAGCCAACGAGCTCGCGTCCAGCAATTTCCTTACGACTCAGCCCCGATTCTGTAACTGCAAAAACCAAGCGGCGCCCGGTCGAACTGAGCGCCGTTCCTTTTTGCAGGCTGAATCGGTCTTTCGGGGAGCACCGGCAGCAAGCGGTGCTTTTCACGCAACGCAAAACCCCGCTAAGCGCCGAAACGCGAAGCGGGGTAACGGTTTGGAAACAATGGGCCTGGGACGAGTTGAACGTCCGACCTCACGCTTATCAGGCGTGCGCTCTAACCAACTGAGCTACAGGCCCAGTAAGCCCTAAAACTTACACCAGCCGTGGTGCAGAATCAATTTTGCCGCCGACAACGACAAACGTGCCTGGCGTGTCGATGCGGTGACCCGAGGCAGCTCGCTGTTGCGCGGCTACTCTATATGCCGATGATGCCCGGGCTTCGGGCGCACTACCCCCTCATCGAACTCGTCGTCCAGGTCGACGAGGTCATCTACCTCGTCATCCAGATCATCGTCGTCGAGATCGTCATCGTCCAGATCATCGTCGTCCAGATCATCGTCGAGATCATCATCGTCGTCATCCAGATCGTCGTCGTCGTCGTCCAGATCGTCGTCGTCGTCCTCGTCGTCGTCGAGATCATCCTCGTCGTCGTCAAGGTCATCGTCCAGCTCGTCCTCGTCATCGAGGTCGTCGTCCTCACCCGCGCGCGCCTGGGCCGCTGACAACGACTCGAGCTCGTCCCGCATAACCTGGATCTCCTTGAGATGGTGAGAAATTGTACCCGAACTACAGCGAAGCGCGTTCCCGTTTTGCTTCGCGCGACAGTCTCTTTCGATCGTTCGCCTTGAGCATCCGTTTTCGCAGCCGAATCGAAGCCGGCGTAATCTCTATCAACTCGTCTTCCTCGATGTACTCCAGAGCGGATTCCAATGTCAACTCCCTCGGCGGCTCCAACTGAATATTTTCGTCGCTCGAGGTGGTACGCATGTTTGTCAGCTTCTTCTCCCTGGTGGGATTCACGTCCATATCCCCCGGACGCGAATTCTCCCCAACGATCATGCCATCGTACACGAGTGTACCGGGCGCCACGAATAATGTGGACCGCTCGCTGAGATTGAATAGCGCGAACGCCACAGCGATACCGTTCTCCATCGAAACGAACGTGCCACGCTTTCGACCGCTCAATGGACCGGCCCACGGCCCATACTCCAGAAAGCGATGGTGAATGATCCCGGTTCCGCGCGTATCCGTCATGAACTCGGAACGGTAACCGAACAAGCCGCGCGCCGGAATCTTGTACAACATTCTCACGAGCCCCTGCCCCGGGTTTTTCATCTCCAGCATCTCGGCGCGCCTTGGGCCAAGCTTCTCGATAACGGCGCCGAGGTACTCTTCGGGCACGTCGATGGCCAACTCCTCGTACGGCTCCAGACGCTCGCCTTCCGGGCCTTCCCGCGTTATGACTCTCGGACGAGATACCTGAAACTCATAGCCTTCGCGACGCATCGTCTCCATGAGAATGGAGAGATGCAGCTCGCCCCGGCCCGACACCGACCATGTATCGGTGGAATCGGTATCTTCCACGCGGAGTGCGACGTTGCGCTCGAGCTCCCGGTACAAGCGTTCACGCAGCTGCCGAGAGGTTACGAACTTCCCTTCCTTTCCGGAGAATGGGGAATCGTTTACCATGAAGTCCACCGAGATGGTTGGTTCCTCCACAGCGATGCCCGCAAGCCTCTCGGGGTTCTCCACGTCAGTGACTGTGAGCCCGATTTCCACTCCCTCGAGTCCGGTTAGTGCCACTATCTCCCCCGCGCTTGCGGATGGGATCTCTACGCGATCGAGCCCCTCGAATGCATACAACTTCGTCACACGCGAACGATCCGCGGGTCGGGTCATCTCAATGGGAAGCAGTGCCACCTGATCACCCACGGTCACCGTACCGCGCTCTATTCGGCCGATGCCCAACCGGCCGAGGTACGGCGAATGGTCAATAGTGGAAATGAGCATTTGAAAAGGGCCGGCAGCGTCACTCGCGGGGGGCGGAACATGCGCGACAATCGTCTGGTACAGAGGCGTGAGGTCCGGGCTTGGCTCATCCAGGGACATGGATGCCGTGCCAAGACGCGCGGAAGCGTACACCACCGGGGCGTTGAGCTGGGCTTCGTCGGCCTCGAGCTCAATGAGAAGACCAAGCACCTCGTCGTGAACCCGGAGAGGGTCGGCTCCAGGCCGGTCAATCTTGTTTATGACCACTATCGGAGTTCGTCCGAGGGCGAGAGCTTTGCGAAGTACGAAGCGCGTCTGCGGCATTGGGCCGTCGAAGGCGTCCACGACGAGGAGCACCCCGGTCACCATGCGAAGAATACGCTCGACCTCGCCACCGAAGTCGGCATGGCCCGGCGTGTCCACGATGTTGATCTTGACGCCCCTCCACCTCACGGACGTATTTTTGGCCAGAATTGTGATGCCCCGCTCCCGCTCGAGCGGGTTGGAATCCATCACGCGTTCCATGACTATCTGATTCTCGCGGAATGCGCCGGCCTGCCGCAACATCTTGTCGACGAGCGTGGTCTTGCCGTGGTCTACGTGGGCGATGATGGCGATGTTGCGAATTTCCATAGCCACCAAAGCTAAACCAGCAACGCGAGGAGGTACAAGGCGAATACAAACTCTTGGCTCAAGCGTCACACGCGGCACGAACAGTGCGGCGCCTCGACCTACTATGAATTAGAGGAGGCACTGATGGAGGAAAACGAAGAAACGAACCCGAAGCACTATCCTCTCGGGCGCGGCTACGGGAACGACTACATGCGAGGCGGAGAAGTTTTCGGCGGATACGGTTACCGCGACCGAGAGGAGTATTTACGGACACTGGGCGGCGATCTACCTGACGCGGCGGACGAACGTTGGCTGGAAGAGCTCGTGAGCGCGCCCCGCGAACTGGATGGCGACGGAAATCGGCCAAGAGGCATCGAGCTATTCGGCGACAAGCAAGCCAGCGTGCACCCGGCGGATTCCGACGCCCCAGTCCCGGAAATCGAGCACACTTACGGCTCTCCGAGTGGCGCTGGTCGGCATTCCCGAAGCTACTACGTCACCCAGGCTCAACTGCAGCAGCGGTTCTACGGTCCGACCCTTCGTACCCAGGGACCGTATCAGGAGCGTCTGCGCACGCTCGAACGGGCTGATGCCGACCTGATCAAGGACATTCAGGATGCTCTCTTCTACGACACCTGGGTTGATGCGAGCAGGATCACCGTCGACGTCACCGATGCCATCGTCACACTTCGAGGCCATCTGCCGAGTAACGACGAGATCAGATTCGCCGGCGAAGACGCATGGTCGGTGGCTGGCGTGCGCGAGGTCCGCTCGGAGCTAAAGCTCGCACGCGCGAGGCCGGAAGTGGATTAGCCGCTGATGGCTGATGGCTGATGGCGGATTGACTGAGAGTTGCGTGTCGCGGTCCAGGACGCAGCACGTGCAATCAGCATCAGCCATCAGCCATCAGCCATCAGCGATACACTTCAAGTCACGCAACGAGCTCGATAATCAATCCAGGGGGCGAACGCGCTCGATGCAGCGCATGTTCACGAGATGAATAGCGTCATCGGCGAACAGGGTTAGAAAGCGATCGGTGTGCTGATTGAGAAAGTCCAATGGGCGTGCCCTGTCGGACGGCATCTCGAGGAGAACCGCGCCAGTGCGTATCGCGCCGTCGACCAGGGTTATCTCGAGAATCACCGAGCGCGCGCTGGTCCGCCGGAGCTCATCGGCTTCCGTCTCGTCCACGGGCCACGCTTCCATGACCTGATCTTTAGCGACGAGAAGGGTGTCACCGTCATTGGTGACCAGGGGAAGAAAAGGCTCGGGGGAGTTGAACACATCCACTGGCTCTTCCCGGCCCAGGTGCCGGTAGACAGACGGTTGCACAAAGATGAAGCCGTGAACGTTCTCTCCGCCCTTGAGGCGGACGCTGACGGCCAGCTTGTCCTTTTCGATGCGATACGTGTAGACGTTGGACATGGTACCGGTCTCTGAATGGTAGATTCTGCTCAATACAAGACGCTTGGGCGCGGCGAAAGTCACCGTAAGAGGATTGCAGACAGGATTGCGGATTTAGGGGTTGGGGCAAACTGCAAAAAGCGGGCTGCGGGGAAGAACAAAAAAAGTATGTAGGAG
>JACMME010000086.1 GCA_014379205.1 Gemmatimonadaceae bacterium | reverse complement strand
TTGGGCTCGACGCCCGCGGGAGTCGGATAGATGGTGCAGATCGTGATGCCCTCGCCGTGGCGGACTACCGCGAAGCGAGCATCCGGAACAGTCGGGCGGCCGTGCCTCGTCGCGTTCACGACCACGGTACTCCCGTCCCATGGCTCGGCCCTGATGTTCCCCATTGCGCTTTTGATCTCGACACTCCCGCCGGCGCGTACGACGCCCTCCCAATGAAAGGCAGCGGCTCCCCAGGGGCGATTGCCTCCGGCAGTAAATCCGGGAGCGACGAGCAGGACGATGAGAGGCGGCATCACCGAGACCGCCAGTCGCATCATCGGCCGGCGCCGCGTGCTCGAGTTTCCAGATGGTGTCTCGAGCAGCCTTCTGACCCGGGCGGCAAGTGATGCCTTCTGCTCCACCAAGGCGGGGGCAAGCAGCTCCCGTGACGAGGTCATCCATTCGGCTACGCGCGCCAGGCACCGCGCCAATGTGAGGCTTGAGCTCGCTTTTTCTACCGCGAGATCGTCGGCCAGGAACTCAGCTTCTTCTTGTATGTGCATGCGGGCTACTCTGTTGAGGGGTTGAAAAAACAGAATGGATTCGATGGTGACAGCGAACAGCAGCCATAGCGGGTCGCGCCGAACGACGTGCGCGATCTCATGAGCGAAAACGCTTTCCTGCTCTTCAGGCCGGAGCTCCGTGACGGCCCTTGCCGGCACGCAGATCTCCGTGTGTCCCAGGGCGACGGGGCTGTTCATTTCCCCGGAGAGCGTTAGCGTGAGAGGCTTCCGGATGCCAAGTCGTGCGGCGACCCGGCTGAATCTCTCGGTAAGCTCGGGATCGAAGACTTTCTGTCTTGGCCCCAAAGACGCGCGCGCCCGTTTGGTCGCAAAGGTCACGCGCCCGAGGACGAAGGCGGCGTAAATCGACCACAGAATCACTAGTGCGACGGGAATGAGCCTCACGGTCTCCGCCACATCCGGCAGTCGTGCGGGGAAAAGCTCGGTCGACGATCCGGCAGCCTGCTCCGCCTTCGACACGGGCGCGTCCTTCCAGACTTCCCGTTCGACGATCCCCGAGGCGTCATACCGACCGCTCGCGGGCGTTATCGGTGGCAGGGTTTGCAGCGTCGCAGTCATTAACCCGCCGAGGATGGCGGTTTTCCATAACGCGTCCAGTGTGTGGTGCGTTCGGATGAACCGCGAGATCGCCCACGCGACGGAGAGCAGCAGCGTGCTGTGAATGAGGTACGTCGCGATCCATGCGACTAGCACGGCAGACGTGCGGGCAAGAGTGAACAGCAGGGATTCGAACGAAATGGTGCTAACGCTCCTTCGACTTCCTGAAGCTCCGCGCCCGCTCCGACAATTCTCTCTCTTTCTTTTCGATCAGCGCCTTGACGTGGTCGAGCTCCTCACGACTGATGTCGCGGTCCGCAAGGAGCTGGCTGATCAACGCGGGTACATCCTCGGCGAAGAGCACATCTCTCACTTTAGCGATCATCGATTTCTGCACTTCCGCTTGCTTGAGCACGGGGCGGTAGATGAATTGGCGGCCTTCGGTGCTGTGCCTGATGGCGCCCTTCTTTTCCAGGCGGGATAGGAGAGTCGCGACCGTGGCGTGCGCGAGGCGTCGACCCCTGAGAGCACGATGTACTTCCGCGATGCTGGCCTCCCCTGCCGTCCACAATATCTGCATGATGTCCAGCTGCAGGTCCGTCAGGGCCAAGGGTTTCGCCATTTGAGGTACCGTGAGACGAGGTGAGACCACCATTTCCTCTTACACATGTAATATTACACCTGTAAGAGTTCTTGTCAACCAACACCTTGCTTTCGCGGTCTACCCATCCCAGGGAGGCGCGCCTCGCGCTCACATCTAACGTAGGCGCGAAGGGTTACGCCTGCAGCGGCTAATCCTCGGAGCCTTTTCCTTCCTTTTGAATCTGGATCGCGCCCTCGAAGCACACATTCGGCACGCTGGGACCGACGGCTTGAGTGCACGGAGTTATCCGCTGGAATGTGACGGACACGTCCTTCCCCGCCTGCCAACCTTCAGTTACGACTCCGCGGAGAACGGCCTCACCTGTCAGGTTGTTCAACTTCCCTTCAATGACCG
>JACMME010000085.1 GCA_014379205.1 Gemmatimonadaceae bacterium | reverse complement strand
TGGGGTACGTCGGAAATTTCATCGCCATCTCGACTTTCATCGTGCTCCCTTTCGCCGGTTATTGGCTCGGCCGGGAGATATACGAGTACAACCAGCAGATGGGTATCACGATGATGGGCGGCTTCATGAGCTGGCTCTGGATCGTGCAGGCGGTGCTCATCGGCGTGCTCTTCCTTGCCGCGAATTACTACCTCTGGACAGGGATGGCGCGCATCCCGGGCGCCGAACGATTCATTCCGTACACGAAGTGGATGCTGTTGCTGCTCATCATCTGCTGGATCGTGTGGGCAACGCCCCACACGATGATCGCGACAAGGCAGGAGCTGGCGTCGATGGGGGGGTCGCACCACCCATTCCTGAACGTGCTGGGCGTGATGAGCGCCAAGAATACGGCGGTCAATCTGATGATCCTTACCACCTTCCTGTCCTTTCTCATCTACAGACGTGCTAACGTTCGCCCGATTGTGCCCTGGGCAAGGACGGGAACGCTGGTACAGTCGGCGATGTTCGTTGTATCGGCGCTGGTGGTGCTCTTCTATGGCGTGTACGGTTACTTCGTCGAGGCAATCGTGCGCATCGGGTTCAGCGTGTATCAGGTGGCGGCGGTGCTGTTGTGCATTGTGGGCGTGACGGTGATCGACATATTCATAGGGCGCGGGGCCGAGTCTCGTGGCGCGATTCGGTGGGGCCAAATGCCGGCGCGCTCGCAGTATGCGCTCTTTGTCCTGGCTGTCACGTTTACATGGCTCATGGGACTGATGGGTTTCGCCCGCAGCGGCATTCGCCAACACTGGCACGTGTGGGAAGTTATGCGTGATACGAGCCGCGATGCTGCTACGCCTGCGCTCGGTCACGCGGCCAACATGATTACCACCTGCGTTCTGATATTTCTCAGCCTCGTGGCATTCATATTCTGGCTTGGCGGCCTCGCCGAGCGTGTAGCGCATAAGGGAGAATCCGCTGCGACGGTGGAGACGGTTCCGCTCGATGTCCCGGTACCAGGCCCTGGCCCTGACCCACACCCCGCGGGAGATTAGGCGTTATGTGGAAGACGAATCTCAGGGTGCTTGCAGTGGTGCTGGTGGTCGTGGGTTTTTATACTATGGTCGCGCACATCATCCCGCAGCTGGAATCTGAAGTTCCCGAGGCGCTCGCGCTGGGCGGAAACGTCACTCCCGAAGCACTCGCTGGAGCCGGCGAAAAGGTGTACATGGGGGCAGGTGGATGTACTGCGTGTCACGGTCTCGGCACACGCGCTCCGAATCTCCTCGCGGACCATGCGGGAACTGGGTTGATCGGTGCGCGCTGCGGTTCGCGCAAGCCCGGCACCGATTGCAAGACCTATCTGTACGAATCCATGACGGAGCCAAACAAGTACGTTGTGCCCGGCTTCGAGCCCATCATGCCCGACATGCGGCGCCAACTCGCTGACGACCAGATCTGGGCGGTGATCGCCTATCTGCAGTCGCAGGGTGGGGAGATTACGGTGACTGGAGCAGACGTGCAGGCAAAGGCTGCACCCGGCGACGCCGTCGCGGCCGGAGCGCCTGGATCCCCCGGAGCAGTGGGATCCGCTGGCGCGCAAGCAGCTCAGGCCGCTGCAGGCGCGAAGCCAGGCGGGACGACCGATCCTCGCGAGCTCCTGACTCAGAACGGCTGCGTCGGTTGTCACCAACTGGAGGGCAAGGGAGCACCCATTGGCCCGACGTTCGACGGAATTGGCAAACGGCTTACGGCGGAGCAGATACGCAAGGCGATTCTCTTGCCCAATGAAGACGTCACAAAAGGTTATGAGACTGTTGCGGGTATCATGCCTACCACGTTCGGACAGACGCTAACTGCGGCACAGTTGGAACTGATCGTGAAGTTCCTGGCGGAGCGAAAGTGAGCCGCGTCAGGCAGGCGCTCAGGCATCCCTTCTGGCAGGCCTTCATCCTCCTGCTCGTCGCGTATCTCTTCTTCAAGTTCGGCATCGCATACCTGCCCGCGTTGCTGGGAATGCACAGCGCGCCTGTGCCGTCCAGCGTAATAATGCAGTACATGTTCATCGCGCTGGTCGGGGTGCTCATTCACGTGAGCAGCGACGAGGCGCGCTGGCGTCAATTCAAGGAGCCTGTCCAGGCCACTCTGGTGGACCGCGACAAGAAGTGGCTCCGTTTGTCGCTGCTCGTGCTCGTGCCGCTACTGGTCGGCTTTGCCACGTACCAGCGGACCCGGCCACGCGTGGACGCGCCTATCGAGCTCCGTTCCATTCACCCGGCGCCTCCAGGGCAAATAACCTTCCGCGGAAAGACAATCCCGCTGACGGGTCTCGAGAATCCGCTTCGCAAGCGCGGCTCAATGCCCGAGCATTTGCGGACGGGACAACGCGTCTACTATCAGAATTGCGTCGCTTGTCACGGCGACCGCCTGGACGGACAGGGTCACTTTGCCAATGGCTTGAGTCCAGCCCCGGCATCCTTTGCGGACGCAGGGACGATCGCCCAGCTCACGGAGAGCTTCGTTTTCTGGCGCATAGCGAAAGGTGGACCCGGCCTCCCGCGCGAAGGAACGCCATGGAATTCCGCAATGCCCGTTTGGGAGGACTTCCTCACAGAAGATGAGATCTGGGCAGTGATCATCTATCTGTATGAGCAGTCGGGTTGGCAGCCAAGAAGGTGGGAAGCGCATGGGGCTGCGGAGGAGGGCAAAGCGCCATGAGAAAAGGATTGCGGATTGCGGATTGCGGAAACGGACGTCGGATTGCAGATGGCATATGGCAGATTGCGAAAGGCGTTTCCGGATTGCGGGAAGCGGATTTCAGCAACCGGCTCGAACGTCGCTTCGCAACTTTGCACCCTTGCGCGCGCATCGTATTGTGCGCGCTTTCGTTGCTGTTGATCCGCAGTCCGCAATCCGCAATCCTTGAGGCTCAAGCTGCGCCGCGCGGCAAGGCCGTGTACGACAAGTGGTGCGCTGGGTGCCACGGCGATGACGGCGCTGGTGTGGGCAGTGCGGCAACGTACATGCTGCCGCAACCTCGCGACTTCACAAAGGGCGTGTACCAGATACGCACGACAGCGAGTGGAGAGCTGCCCACCGATGCGGATCTGCGTCGCATACTGGATTTCGGAATGCCCGGAACCGCCATGCCGGGATGGGAGAGCAAGCTCACCGAGAATGAGCGCACCGACGTTATCGCCTACATCAAGAGCTTCTCCAAATTCTTTGCGGGCAAGGCGCCCACGGCAATCGCGATCGGGAAGGCGCCGTCCAGCTCATCGGAGGGGCTGGCAGCGGGACGCGCCGCATACCAGAAACTCGAGTGCTTCAAGTGTCATGGCGACGCCGGGAGAGGCGATGGCAAGTCGGCGCCCACGCTAACCGACGACTGGGATCATCCCATTCGTGCCGCAAATCTCGCGGCAAGCTGGCGCTTCAATGGGGGGAGCACAGTAGAGGACATCTATGCGCGACTGCGCACGGGCCTCGACGGCACGCCGATGCCGTCTTTCAGCGACGCCGTGGAATCCAAAGTCGTGAGCGACGAGGATCTTTGGCGCGTCGCACAGTACGTACGAAGCCTGTCCCCCGAAGAAACGCCCGCCGTGCGAGAGGTCATTCGCGCGGGTCGGGTCGAGGGTGCGCTACCTTCAAGCCCCGCAGACAGCCTGTGGGCGCAAGCAGAGCGCTACTTCGTTCCACTTACCGCACAGATAATAGTCAAGCCGAGGTGGTTCGCTCCAACCGTGGATGGCGTGTGGGTGCAGGGGCTCCACGATGGGAAGCGGCTCGCACTCAGACTAACCTGGCCCGATCCGTCCAGGAGCCCTGACCCAGCATGGGACGAATGGCTTGGACGCGTGAAGCAGTCAGTGTTCGAGGCCGACGGTGCCGTCCCCGTGACACAGGCAGGCGACCGTTTGGTGCTGCAATTTCCTCAGCGTATAGACGAGGAGGCCGACCGGCCGTACTTTCTGGGCGGAAACACTCGGCGGCCTGTGTACACCTGGCGCTGGACAAGCAATCCGGATCAGGCGACGGAAGCGACTGGTACCGGGCTCGGCAAGTATGTGGCGGCAGCAGCGAGTGCGGTTACGCACTCGGCTCGGTTTAACGCCGGTGAATGGCAGCTTCAACTGACGCGTTCGCTCGCATCAGCAGATACTACGAAATCACCAATATTCAGAGAAGGACAGGCGATTCCCGTCGCGTTCTATGCCGCCGACGGTTCCAACGCCGAGGATGATACGCGCGGATCGGTTAGCGCATGGTACGCGATCTATCTCGATGTTCCGACACCTCCGCGCGTCTATATCGCGCCGATCGTGACCATGTTGCTTACAGCGGGGCTAGGCACCATGGTAGTAATGCAGGCTCAGCGCCGCGAACGTGAACACGGACGTTCCAACTTGGAGGAGTACAGATGAGACGCATGCTGCTCGCGGTTGTTCCAGCGTTTGCAATACTTGCCTGTGGCGGAGCAAAGGAAGATGCGGCTGAGGGCGGAGCGCCCGAGCAGGGCGAAGCGCCGGCCGGCGCCACGAAAGTGGCTGAAGGCGGCGCGTCAATCGGCGGCACCGTGAAGTTCACGGGCACCGCGCCCGCCAATCCCAAAATCGACATGAACGAGGAAGCTGCGTGTAAAGCCAAGCACGAGGGCCAGGCGACCGATCCTGAATTCGTCGTCAACGATGGCAACCTTGCCAACGTTTTTATTTACGTGAAGAGCGGTCTACCGGCCGGACAGACCTACACTGCGCCGACATCCCCCGTGGTTCTGGACCAGTCTGGCTGTCTGTACAAGCCGCGCGTCTTTGGCGTCATGACAAACCAGCAGATCGAGATCAAGAACAGCGATCCGGTCCTGCATAACATCAAGGCAGTGCCGAAGGAGAACCGCGGATTCAACATCAGCCAGCCCACGGAAGGGATGAAGACGATGCGCACCTTTGCGATGCGCGAAGTCGTGGTGCCCCTGGAGTGCAACGTGCACAGCTGGATGAACGCGTGGGTTGGCGTGCTCGACCATCCGTACTTCGCGACATCCGCCCCCGATGGATCCTTCAAGATCTCCGGCCTGCCCGCAGGCACGTACGAGGTCGAGGCGTGGCATGAGAAGCTTGGGACGCAGACGATGCAGGTGACAGTCGCGGCTGACGAAGGCAAGACTCAGGACATCACTTTCGCGGCCAAATAGCCAACTACCGGAGGCTGCCGTATGAGTTGGTTCCTGCCGCCATCAGCGTCAACGTTCGCGGGCGACATCGACTGGCTGTACTACCTGATCCTGATAATGACCGGGATTGCGTTCGTGGTCGTCGAATTGGGACTCATCTGGTTTCTCTTCGCCTACCGCAGCCGGCCCGGTCGCAAGGCGCTCTACTACCACGGAAACAATCGCGCGGAGATAATCTGGACGAGCGTCACAGCGATCGCTGTTATTGCGACGGGATTGCTGAGCGCGGGAGTCTGGAACGACATCAAGGGCCGTGAAAGCGTGCCTGCCGGCGCAATGGAGGTTGGCATTCGGGCGCAGCAGTTCGAATGGCATTTCAAGTATCCCGGCCCAGACGGCAAACTTGGAACGGCGGACGACGACTCCACACGCAACCAGCTGCATATCCCCGTGGACACACCGATCGTTGCTGTAATGACATCGGATGACGCTATCCACTCTTTTTTCGTTCCCGCGTTTCGTATCAAGCAGGACGCGGTGCCGGGGATGACCATTCGTGTATGGTTCCAACCCAACAAGGCCGGCAAGTATGAGATCGCGTGCGCCGAGCTTTGCGGGTTGGGCCACTACAGGATGAAAGCGATGGTGACAGTGTACCCGAAGGACGAGTACGACAGGTGGCTCGGCGACACATCCAGGCGGTCCGCATCCGCTTCCGAGACTGGCTCGAAAGCGCCGCGGCCCGTGGCCATGAATCATGAGGGGGGAGCGCACTGATATGGCGACGACTGCTACCACGCTTGATGGCGTTGGGACGCATCCACATGCGGATGTGCACCACGATTCCTTCGTCAGGCGCTACATATTCTCCACCGATCACAAGATCATCGGGATCCAGTTCCTCCTGATGAGTCTGTTTTTCCTGATGATCGGGGGCTTCCTGGCGATGTTCATCCGATGGCAGGTCGGATTTCCAGGGAAGCCAATACCGGGTGGAGGAGTGCTTCCGGAGACCATGGCCCCAGGCGGCATAGTACTCCCGGAATTTTATAACTCGATAGTCACGATGCACGGAACGTTCATGGTTTTTTTCGCGATCATGCCGCTCCTTGTGGGTGTATTTGGCAACTACCTGATCCCCGTGAAGATTGGCGCGCCAGACATGGCATTCCCGCGCATCAACATGGCCTCGTTCTGGATGGCAGTACCCGCGGGATTCATCATGCTCGCGGGATTTTTCGTTGAAGGGGGGCACGCGGCGGCAGGGTGGACAAGCTACGCTCCGCTGAGTGCCAACCCTGAGCTGACAGGAGTTACGAACGGGCAGGTGCTCTGGAGCGTCAGCCTGATCATACTGGGTCTCTCCTCAATACTCGGCTCCTTCAACTACATAACCACGATAGTCAACATGCGGGCGCCTGGAATGAACTGGTTCAGGCTGCCGCTCAGCATTTGGTCGCTTTTCATTACGGCGATTCTGGTGTTGCTGGCCATGCCGGTTCTTTCCGGCGCGATAATCATGTTGCTCTTCGACCAGACGATCGGCACGCATTTCTTCCGCGCGGACACTGGAGGACAGCCACTGCTCTGGCAGCATCTCTTCTGGTTCTTCGGGCACCCCGAGGTCTATATCCTGATTTTGCCGGGGATGGGAATGGCGTCTGATATCATCGCCAACGGATCGCGCAAGCCAATCTTCGGTTACACGTCGATGGTGATCGCCATCTTTGGCATCGGCTTCCTGAGCTGGGGCGTATGGGGCCATCACATGTTCATGAGCGGAATGAACCCTACGCTCGGCACCGGCTTCATGATCTCGACGATGCTCATCGCGGTGCCGTCGGCGATCAAGGTGTTCAACTG
>JACMME010000084.1 GCA_014379205.1 Gemmatimonadaceae bacterium | reverse complement strand
TCGACAGGTTCTTCAATTAGAATCAGATCAACATGCGTCGTCTTCTAGGAATCGTGACCGGCATTTGCGCCCTCTACCTCACGGTAGGGGCAGTCGACGCACTCTGTGACGACCATTCTCGCAGCAATTCTTACGTATCAGGTTCCGCTGTAGTTCCGCATGACGACGGCTCCCATCACGAACTACCGATTCAGCATAGCGATCACCCAAGTCCCTGCACGTCGACGGCGCTTCAATGTTGTGTCGCGATGACTTCCTGCGCTTCGACGATTGGTCTCGGCGAAAGCCTTCCTCCGTCAGCGCTTCCGATTGCGACGCAGACCGTGCCCTCCGTACAGGGCGCACACCCACTTAGCCGCATAGCGGCTCCCGAGCCTCCCCCTCCGAAGGCATAGAGCGCCTCTGGTGCTCGCGGTCCGCAGCGTGATCACACCGCGCGGACGAACATCGCCGTCCGCGACTCCGTCGCTGCGGCTGAATCACTCACTTCGGATGGATAATGTTTCTGTCACCACGCGGGATCGCGAGTGGCTTTGCGTTGGCCCTCGCTCTTTCATTTGTGATTGCCGATGAACCTCTAGCTGCTCAAGGAGCTGGGCACGATACGGCGCACAAACACATCCCTGGGATGAAGATGCCGGCCAAGCCAACTGACTCGGCACACATGGGAATGCCCGGGATGAAGCAGCACCGTGCTGAGGAGATGATGGTCGGCCCGGCGGGCGTGAGCATGGAGAGGATGGGTTCGGGAACCACCTGGATTCCCGACGCGTTGACCATGCCCTCGCGCAACAGGATGTTGCACGACTGGATGATCATGACTCACGGTTTTGTCTTCGCTCAGTACGACCACCAGAGCGGCGAGCGCGGTGACGACCAGTTCGGTTCTCTGAACTGGATAATGCTGATGGCTACCCGCAACGTTGCCGGCGGTCACTTCCAGGCTCGGACGATGCTCAGCCTCGATCCGTGGACCGTCAGCAATCGTGGCTACCCGCTGTTGCTGCAGACGGGCGAGACCTACAACGGTGAGCCCCTCCACGATCGACAGCATCCCCACGACTTCTGGATGGAGCTGGGTGCTTTGTACCAGCGTGAAATCAACAAGGGGTTGGCGTGGAGCATTTACGCCGCGCCAGCGGGTGAGCCGGCACTTGGTCCAGTCGCTTTCATGCACCGTCCCTCAGCGATGGACAATCCTGCTGCGCCGCTCAACCACCATTGGCAGGATGCAACACACATAGCCTTCGGAGTTCTGACCGGAGGCATTTTTTCTCGGAAGTGGCAGTTCGAGGGTTCCGTCTTCAACAGCCGTGAGCCAGACGAGAGCAGATGGAATTTCGATCCGATCAAGCTCGATTCCTACTCCGGCCGGCTGACTGTCAATCCGACCGCCAATTGGAGTCTTGCCGCTGGATACGGCTATCTGAAGAGTCCAGAGTCTTTGCATCCTGATGAGTCGATGCACCGTACAACCGCTTCCATCCTTCACGGAGCTCGTCTGGGTGCGGACGGTCAGTGGGCGAGCACATTCGTTTGGGGCGCTAACAAGCATGCCAGTGAGGCGAGCACGAACGGATTCCTCGCCGAGAGCGAAGCAATTCTCGACAAGCGCAACACGGTGTTCGGGCGGGCCGAGGTTGTGCAAAAGAGCGCTGAAGACCTCGTCGTCGACATTCCCGTCAGTACACGAAATGGGACGCTGCTGCCCGGATTTGCCGCCGGCGAGACGTTCAACGTTGGTTCGCTACAGCTCGGGTATATCCGGGAACTGGCAAGAATCCATTGGGGGACCATCGGCCTCGGTGCGGCTGGTACCGTCAATTTCGTTCCTGCTCCGCTGGAGCCATACTATGGTTCCAGAAATCCGATCGGTACCTTCATCTTCCTGCGACTGCGTCCATTTCACCCAACCCGATCCGCGATGGGCGGAATGCAAATGAATCACGGTCATGATTAGATCGGCAGCGATCGCTTTGTGTCTGATCTTTTCGCCGTTGGTTGGGGATGCGCCGATCGCGGCCATGCTGCACGCGACGCTTCTCCGGTCCTCACCGGCAGCCAATAGTCGCCTCGCTCAGCCGCCCGACACGATTCGTCTCGTCTTCAGCGAGCCGGTTGTCCCCTCACTGAGTCAGATCTCGCTGATCGATTCGGCCGGCAACGCTCGACGACTCGAGGTGGCCGGCGATACGCGCAATGTGCGGGTCCTTGTTGGCAGAGTCGGAGCAATCCCCAGGGGACAATACAAGGTTTCATGGCGGATACTGTCCGCAGACGGCCATCCGATCGCTGGAAGTTTTTCTTTCTTCGTGGAATCAGCAAAGACGCTTACAGTGGCCCCGGCAGCCTCGGGCCCCGCGCCCGTGTTACGCGATTCCGCGAGGCGCGACACACTCCTGGCTTCGTCGTCCGGTCCCACGCACACGGACGCGAGCGCTCCAGTGCTCGCGTCCGTCCTGCGCGGAACGGGGCTGGGTGCGCTCATGGCCGGCCTCGGTCTTCTCTTTTTCGGAGTGACGGCGGGTGAGCACCGAAAGCACGCGCCAAGAGCAGCGGTCGTCCGACTCATCGGGATCGGCGCCATCCTTCTCCTCGGCCACATGTTCGCGTGGATGGTGCACATCTCCCCCACTCGAGATATCAGCGGCAGCTTCATCGCATCCGTTCTCGGCTCGACGGTCGGCCAGACCGAGCTGCTTCGAGTAGCGCTGGCTCTCCTCGCGTTTTTTGCGATCGCGTTAGCTCGCCGAGAGGTGTTGGCTGTCGTATTTGGCGGAGCGTGCCTGTTGGTGAGCGGCGCCGTCGGACACCCCGCCGCGATCCAGCCTTACCTCAGCATTCCGGCGAAAATGGCGCACCTGTTGAGCGCGTCACTCTGGCTCGGCGGACTGCTCTGGCTCGCCTGGCTTTCCAGATGCGACGAGATGGCCTGTCGAGCGGAGGCCAGGCGCGTGTCTTCGGTGGCACTGATTGCGGTGATCGCAATCTTTCTCACCGGTTCCCTGGAGACGCTGCTGTTTATCAATTTTCCGGGCGATCTCATTCGTGCTGACTACGGCCGTCTCGTGCTCCTCAAGGTCCTGGGGCTGGTCCTTCTTGTCGGCGCGGGCGCTTACAACCGGTTCGCCCTGGTGCCGCGCCTTGAGGAACCAGGTACGACCAGCAGACTCTCGCGCTCAGTGAGGAACGAAATCGTTATCGTAAGCATTGTGATCCTGATTGGAGGTTTTCTGGGCTACGTACCGACTCCGCCCGCACCATGATTTGGCATTCCGCTTTCACAGGACGCTTACAATGACGAGACCTTCCCGCATACATGCTGCCTCTTCGCGCCCGCTAATTCACAGCGTCCTGCTGGCGCTCGCCATACTGGTTGCGCCGTCGATCGTGTTCGCCCACGCTGTGGTTTATCCAAGGACTTCCACGCCTGGGGCCTACGAGAAGTACGTGCTCCGCGTCCCCAATGAGCGCGATGTTCCGACGCATAGGATCGAGATCCGCTTTCCGGAAGGCCTCCGCGTCGTGTCGTTGGGTGAAGTCCCGGGCTGGAAACTGCAGGTGCTGACCGATTCAGTGCAAAACATTACCGGCGCCATCTGGACGGGCGTTCTACCCAAGGAACGCTTCGTCGAGT
>JACMME010000083.1 GCA_014379205.1 Gemmatimonadaceae bacterium | reverse complement strand
CATCTGGGACAGCTCGATGTTCGACTGAGCACCGCGCCGCCGGCCGGAAACACCGTCATGGTCACCGTTAACTTTGATCTGCGCGATTGGAGTGACGACAGAGATGACGCTTATCAAGGCGAGGTGTTCTTCTCTGTGATCGGCGAGTAAGGTCCACTGCATGTCATTGCGCTGACACACAGTGTCCGACGCAATCTCGCGCGGTGCGCTGCCGCTCAGGCGTACCGGCTGCCTGCTTCTCGAAGTCCGCCATTCGCCGTTCAATCACCCTCACGGCGCCAGTAACCAGGTCCGGATGGGTAAGCTGAGTTCCCATGAACCGCCGCAGCAGCGAATCGGGCGACGCGTCGTATCCATTCCTGAGTAGCGCCAGATACCGCGGCACAAACTTCACCGGATCGCGCGTGTATTGGTCGAAATATGAGAGAGCCAGAAGCTTGGCGTACGTATAGTTCACTCGGTACAGGGGCCGAGTGAAGAAATGCAGCGCGTTCACCCACTCCATGGTACGCTGGCCCCTGCCAGCGCTATCCGTGCCGAACCAAATGGAGTAACGGCTTCCCGCACTCTGCATCATCACCTCGAGCTGGTCCGGTCCCAACATCGCCGACGTTGCCGCGCTGTCGTACAGCGATTGCTCGAACGTTGCCTCGCGCGCCGTCTTGAAAAGGTCGGTGGATTGATCCAGAAACTGGCGAAGGTAGTACCGTCGCGTCGCGGGGGTCGTGGCGGTTCTGGCTAGATAGTCACTAACCAAAAGCTCATTGAACGCGGCGAAAGACTCGGTGAAGTATGCGGGGCCCGCCGAGTAACCGGGACGCACGCCAGCTGAAGTCATCAACATGTTCTGCACGGCGTGTCCGCCCTCGTGCGACAGAATTACAAGGTCCGGAAAAAAGCCGTCGAAGCGTCCCTGAAAAAACGTGCTCGGATAGCCGACAGAGCCGGTCGAGAAGCCCGGACGCACTATGCGATTGTCGCGTGGAATGAGATCCAGCCGGCCGTTGGCTGGATCCAGCAACGCCGCCATTTCGCGCGAGTAGTCCTTGCCTAACACGCTCGTCGCCGCCTGGATTATGCGCGACGCCTCCGTGATCGTGAACCTCGGCACCAGCGCTCCGGGCTCGGGCATCATCAGATCCCAGCTGTGCACCGTGTCGTACTTTGTCGTGCGCTCAACCCACGCGATTTGCGCACGCTCATATCGGCGGTTGACGTCGGCCACAGCTGCTATTCGACCGAGAGTCTCGCGTACCTGAGCCGTTGTGAGATACCGCTCTGCATACGACTCCTCGGGATAGTCAGCGTACCGGCGAACCCGTGCCAGCGCGTTACGCGAAGTGGCCGTCCGAACCAGACCCAGAGCGAAGATGTCTCGGCGAGACTCGAGAGCTCTGTGCCCGGTCCGGAATCCGGCTTCGCGGACGGACCGATCGGGCGAGCTCAATAGCTCATTGGAGTTGCGGCGCATGTCCCGGTCGCCTTGCGGTGTTCGAACAGCATCGTACGGCGTACTGGCAAGGGTCGTGCGAAACAGCGCCGTCTGCCAGCCTGTCGCGTGGGCCGCAAGCGCAGAGTACACCGCCTCTTCAGCGGAACCAAGAATGTGGCTTCGCTCGCGCCGGGCAGACTGAATGAGGAATTCATATTTACTGAGCTCCGGCCGCTCACGCATCAAGCGCGCAAGCGTTGTGTCCTCGATCGCGGCGAGGGCAGAGCGGAGGCCAGCGCCGACGGGATCCGCAACTTGTCCTAGTGAGTCGAGTGCTCTCTGAGCGGCAGCGTCACGTGTGTCGATGGCAGTTCGGAGCGACAGGTAGGCCGCGTGCTTGTAGACGGCGCCTGTAAGTGAATCGGAGCGTTGCAGCGACTCGAACAGTTTGTCACCGGTGCGAGCAACGGATGCTGTGCTTCTGCCGAAGACCTCGAGGGCTGCGAGAAGAGCGCGACGGTCGATTGCGGACGCTTCCGGTGTAGCGAAAAAAAGCTTGTCGAGATCGAAGCGGTACCGATCGCTGAGCCCACCAGGAAAGGCATCGAATGCCGCGGCGGCCTCCTTTGCGGGAACGCTCTGCGCGCGCGTGCGTTGCGGCAAGCAGATGCAAGCCGCGGCAAACGCGATGGTCAGGCGAGTCGGTTTCGATATCGAAAGTTTCATGCGAACCAGGATTGCGGATTGCGGATAATGAAGCGCGCAAGTCAGCCAGAATATCCGATGGCGATTTTACTCACAGACTTCATGCGACAATGCAACCACCGAATTAGTTGCGCGTTGCCTGCAGGGCGGCTGAGCGATGCGAAGGGAGTGGCTTTGCGTGGTCACTTCACCACATCAACCCTCTTGAGGAGCCACTCGGTCATCGTTTCGAGATATCCAGCGGCCAGATGCGGATAATCGCCGCCATTTCCATTTGATTTGACCAGAAGCCCATGATTAGCGCCAGGAAAAACCCTGATGGTGTAGTCTTTGTTTCCACCTTTTTGTAAGGCCAGCTCCAGGTTGGCTACACTTTTCGGAACCGGGCTGGACTCGTCCAGTTCTCCGAAGACGATCAGGATTGGACGTCTGAATTTCTCCCAAAACATCAGCGGATCAAAGTTGATGATGTTGCGCCAGAACAACCAACTCTCCCCTGACATTGGATTGCTAACATAGGAAAACCATTTCTCGTTTTTGGCTTGCTCATTTGCTGTGGCGAGCGATTCCGGCTTGTTGCGCCGGACGAGGTCGAATTTGAACTTCTGGTGCGTCACGGCTTCCTCGATCTCGGCGCCAGAAAAGCCGGCTTCCCGGAGATTTTTTACTCTGCGATACAACTCCTGCTCCGCCGGCGTCACACCCCCACCGCCGAGGAGCATGACGTATGCGATATCGCTCGAGCGAGAAGTAGCCGAAGACATCACCCAGCCGGCCTGGCTCAGACCCCAAAAACCTATCTGCTGTGGATTGATGTCGCTGCGACTCTTGAGAAGTCCGATGCCGGCGAGAGCGTCATTGCCCAGGTCATCGAAGGACGCGCGATTCCAGTCTCCAGTAGACGCGCCGACGCCACGCTTGTCGTAGATGAGTACCGCAATGCCATGCCGGACGAAATTTTCCGCGATGATGCGGGAATAGTTTGGACTTGAAGGAGAGCCATTGCGAGTCTGAGCACCCGAGCCATGCACAATGACCATGGCGGGGTGTGGACCAGCGCTCCTGGGGAGCAACAGCGTCCCCGCTAACTCTACTTTCCCATTCTGAAAACCGACTTGCTCTTCCGTGTGAGTCGAGGTTTTCCTGGCGAATATTGACGTGGCGTTTTTCTGGCTCTGGTGCAAGCCCGTCACTTTCCCTGCCCGGTCCCTGGCGAATGCGATTTGCAGGTCGGTCGGAGAACTCGAAACCCGCGTTGGAGCGAAACGGAACGTGGACTCCGACTCGGCATACAGCAGACCCCAGTACCCTGATTTGGAGTCGAAATAGGTCAGAACAGTTTGACCGTCACCGGGGTCGTACCGCGTGATGGAGATATTCCGCGATCCTGCCCCATAGTTTCCGACGTACTGACCACGAATCCTGGCACTGGCGGGTACGACTCGAAACAGCTGGAAGGCACCTTTTTCCCCGGCGTATTCGATAGTTCCGGAGATCGAGCCTTCGCCCAACTCTCCATCAAAAAGGGTGCGTTCCCAGCCTGCCGGTTGGATCTCGAAGCGTATCTTCGGAGACTGCACATTAAGCCTCCCCACCGGAGCAGACTTGACCCCTTCCTCTGGAACGTCGATCAGTACACTTGGACTGTTTTCCTTCATCCTGATGCGAGCCTTGATGAAGACCCAGTAGCTCCCCACGCTAAGCGATCCTGCCCAGTCCCCATCAATCGACGCACCAGCCGCGCTCACCGCCGGCGTCCGTCCTGTCTGATGACTTCGCTGGCTGACGTCGGCTTCCTGTGCGATGCAGTCGAGAGCGCCGCAAAAGAGCCAGGCAACCGCCGCACACTGGATTGGGACGTTCATGACCATTCTTCCTGAAGGCGGTGGCAGGCATGCGAAATTCGTCCACGCGCAGCTCCCGATTGCCTGCAACAAGCCACAGACGTTCCTCGGAGCCAATATTCCGGTGACGATCGGGCCGCGTTTTGGTGTGATCCGGCGCGAGCGATCCTGCGGGTGGTGCGCTACACGATCAGGGCCGGCTGTTTAGAACCGGGAGGCGGGCAAGGGTAGTGTCTACGAGAGCGCGGATTAGTACTGTGTTCGTCGGCAACAAATGGCCGGTGGTGAGCCAGATGAGGGTCTTGGGCTCATGAGTCGCATTGTAGAGCGCCCACACCGCCTGCACCGGCATTTGGCGATCGTCCCGCCCGTTGACCATGATCACCGGACGTGGCGCAATGCGCGCGACGTAGCGTGCAGGATCGAATTCGTCGTACAGTTGGCTTGCGAACCAAGCCGCTACTGACCGAAGGAACCGCGGCTTCAATGTGAGATTGGCCTCGAGTACGGTCCCCAGCTCAGCCGCTCCGTAGATCAGTCCCACGTTCCGGAACCTCTGGTCTTCAGCGGCGGCGCGAACGCCGAATGGCACCGCGAAGGATGTCACGACCATCGCCAGGCGAGAGCTGTCCACGTCAACACGCTGCGTGAGGTATGCGCCACCCATCGAGAAAAACCGGGGAATGCGACGTAGCTCGCGGCTTATGCGGTCGCCATGAAGCAGCAAGGTGAGGGGATCGATCTCGTTGGGAACTCCCTCAGGATAATCCAGTGAAAGCACCACCACGTCGCCAAACTCGGGCGGGAGATATTCCAGTGCGGCGCTGTTCAGCTCGCGGCCGTTGTTGAGCAATACCGCCGGGAACGGACCGCTGCCGCGCCGGGGGCGTAGCAGCTTCCCGCTGGCTGTCTCTCCGCCGGCCCGCAATCGGATGCGGTAGAGATCGTACCGACCTCGGGCCCGCTCGTACGTCACCTCCGCGCTCACCGGCGCATCGATCCGGATTGCCTTGGCAGCGTGACAGGCCGCGAGCAGAGCGGCTGCGGCGACTATGAACAGAAACAGCATTGGCCGTTGGTAACGCCTGGTGGTCATAAGCGTGGCCCTCATGACGCGTCTAGAGAGCGAGTTGCGCTTCAACCGCTATCCCCCTTCCCTGGAACGCAAGAGCTCCGCAACCTCATCCAGGCCGCGCCTGCTGGCGAAGTCCGCCGCCGACATTCCCTTCGTGCTCCGGAGCGCCGGATCCGCTCCATTGGTTATGAGTAGCCCGGCGATTTCAATCGCGCGGTCCTCATCTTCGGGCAACCACATCAATGGCGTTTCTCCGCTTCTACTTTTCACCTTCGCCAGATCCGTCTGCGCTGCCAGCACCTCCCGTAACCGCTCGGCGTTTCCGGTAAAGGTGAGATTCCAGATATCCCGACTGTACACGCTGATCAGGTCGATCATTCGCGCATTTTGCGCATACACCGCGAAGTCGAGCGGCGTGTTGTTCCATTGAAGTTCCACGGGGTCGACCTCCGCGCCGCGATCGATGAGAAGCTTCGCGACGGCAAGGGAACCGGCATACGCCGCAACGTGCAGTGGGCGTTGCCGCTGGCCGTCTTCGACCTCGGGAGACATTCCGAGATCGAGCAGGAATGCCACCACGTCCACGCGGTCGTGTTTCGCTGCAGCGAGCATTACTACCGGGGAGCTTAAGTACTCCGGATGCCGTTCGAATAGCGCCATCGCTTTCTCGCGATCCGCCTTGAAACAGGCCGCCGCAAAGTCTTCCTCTCCCGTCAATTCTACAGCGACAGGCGTCGCTCCGTACCGAACCAGCGCGTCTGCGATCTCGGTGAACCCGGCTCGAAGAGCGTCTTCATGCAGCGTGCGCTTCGAGAGTCTCTCGTCGCGCGGTGGAGCCGCGTTCGGGTCTGCACCGTGCGCCAGAAGCCACTCTGCGAGCTTGATGTCATTCTTCTTCACGGCGATGCCGAGGTGCCAGCGCGCACCGTTCCCGTAGCCGCCCATGTCGAGCATCGACCAACTCGGATCGTCCCAGTCAGCCTTGCGACCCAACTTCACGGAATGCGCGTACATCAACTCGAGGAACCAGAGGACGTCGCCGTGAAAGTGGATGTTGTAGATGACCTGGATATCGTAGGGCTCGGCGCCCCGATCGAGCAGTAATCGAGTGAGAGCGTCCCGTTGCGGATGCGGGGGCCGATCCTCTTCACCTTCACCGATGACTCCGACCAAGGGCGTGTAACGGCTGTCACTTGCCATGAAATACACGTTCGGATCCGCGCCGTTGACCAGCAGCATGCGCGCGATGGAGACGGCGTTGTCGTTCACCTCCGCTAGTGGTAGTCGTGTGAAGCAGAGGTACAGGAGCGGCTCCCAGCCTTTCGGCCCGATGTCCTTGAACAGGTCGCCCGCTTCCCCCGCACCTGCGCGGTCGCGGCCAGGAGCCGAACTTTTTTCTGAGGCGGCCTGCGGGCGTTCCCGGAGCAGGCGCTCCACTTCCTCCACGTCGCCGCATACCGTTGCTGTGTAGAGGCTGTGCCGTGCGATCTCCGGATTTTTCCGCAAGATGCGCATGGCGGTGTGCCGAGCCATGACGTGCGCTGGACCGCCACGGACGTGATGATCCGGACAGGCGTTTTCCAGAAATCGGACGACGCGATCCGTCTCGCTCTTGCGGACGCCTGCGTCACCTGCCAGTTGATCCTTCAGGGTTGTCCAACCCACAGCACCATGCTCGCGCGCAAGCGCGTGCTGCACGTCTCGCAGGCTTGGCAAGGCAGGAGCGGTGGGGAGAGCTCGCTCGAGACGAGCTCTCGCGTCGGCTTCGTTTGCGCGAAGCGCTTTGAGCCAGTGCTTCGCTTCCCTCTTGAGATTCTCGAGGGTGCTCTGGGGCGTGAGCTTCCTGATCATGGGATACCTTCCTCCTGTAGCCGCCTGAAGTCCGCTGAGTCACAGGCCGGAGAGAAGGTTCCGGAGTTCCGTAGAACTGGTTGGGTGGGAGTAATCTCCCTTGCCGCGGACAGGAGGCGCCCCAGAGCACGCTTCCCTAAGCTGTTTCGGCTATGAAGG
The DNA here is from genome assembly GCA_014379205.1 of Gemmatimonadaceae bacterium. Classification (GTDB taxonomy): domain Bacteria; phylum Gemmatimonadota; class Gemmatimonadetes; order Gemmatimonadales; family Gemmatimonadaceae; genus JACMME01. The sequence continues at coordinate 998 of JACMME010000083.1, read as the reverse complement.
GATTGTCAACTACGAACGGCGTTGAACCTTGTGAGCTACACCGCTGCTTGCTGGATTCGCCGCCAGGCCTCCTGTACGTGGTGCAATTCGGTGTGCGTTTGCGCGATGCAGAAGCGCAATACATAACGTCCGTCCAGCTGGGTGTGTGTGAGATATAAATGCCCGCTCAGATTCAGTTGTTCCAGAAGTGTGCGGCTGGCATCGTCCCCCGCCCGCAGGCGAAAGCACACCAGATTCAACGGCGTGGGCGCAACGATCTCAAAGCGGTCATCTTCCCCCATCCAGCGGGCGAACTCGCGCGCCAGTTCGACGTGACGCCTTATGTGGTAACGCAGTCCTTCGACGCCGTAGTGGCGGATGACGAACCACAGCTTGAGTGCGCGAAAACGGCGGCCCAGCGGAACCTGCCAATCCCGGTAGTCGATTACCGCGCCGGAACTGGTCGCCTTGTTTCGCAAATACTCCGGCAGAATGCTCAGCGTCCGGATCAGGGCGTTGCGGTCTGCGACGAAAAAGCAGTTGCAATCAAAGTTGGTGAACATCCACTTGTGCGGATTGAAGCTGTAGCTGTCAGCCGCATCCACCCCTTCCTGGATGAACCGAAACTCCGGGCAAAGTGCGGCCGTTCCAGCCATGGCCGCGTCGACGTGAAGCCAGATATTTTCCCGTCGGCAGATGGCCGCGATTTCCGGCAACGGGTCTATCGCTGTCGAAGACGTACTTCCAACGGTGGCACATACGAAGAACGGAGTGAGACCGATGCTCCGGTCCGCTTCGATTCGTTGGGCGAGAATGTCGGGGCGCATCGCGTAGTCAGTGTCCACGTCAATCAACCGCAGATTATCGCGCCCGATGCCAGCGATCATCGCCGCTTTCGCAAGCGACGAATGAGCCTGCGTCGACGTGTAAGCCACCAACTGTCCGTCGCAGCCGCGATCATTGCTGGCGTAACCAGTCGCTCGTTCACGTGCCGCGAGCAGGGCACACAGGCTGGCACT
>JACMME010000082.1 GCA_014379205.1 Gemmatimonadaceae bacterium | reverse complement strand
CTACTCTGAGACCAGTCCCCAGAGCTCGTGGGGCAGGCGTCCACGCCTGCGGCGGGTCTCCAGACCCGCTCGGCTTTAACCCGGGGTCTCATATCATTCAATCCTGCCAGGTTCGCCCCGACAAGTTCGATGGATAAGCAACGAATACTGATCGCGGACGACCAGACGGATGTGCTCGAGGCGCTGCGATTTCTTCTCAAAAGCGAAGGCTATTCGATTGAATCGGTGACGTCGCCAGCGGCGGTATTGAGCGCTCTGCAGAGTCGGGACTATGACGCTCTGATCATGGACCTGAACTACACGCGCGATACGACCTCCGGGCAGGAGGGGCTGGATCTCCTCGCACACATACAGCAAGTGGATCCGACGATCCCTGTGGTAGTGATGACGGCTTGGGGCAGCCTCGAACTGGCTGTCGAGGCAATGCGCCGCGGGGCCCGGGATTTCATTCAGAAGCCATGGGAAAACGCCCGCTTAATAGCAATCGTGCGGACTCAGATCGACCTTGCACATGCGCTGAGGCGGGGTCAGCGGCTGGAGGCAGAGAACCGGTTGCTGCGCGCCGACGGAAAACCGCTGATGATTGCCGAGGCACAGTCGATGGGCCCCGTGCTGCAACTGATTTCGAGGGTGGGTCCTTCAGATGCGAATGTGCTGGTTACCGGCGAGCCGGGGACGGGCAAGGAAGTGGTCGCGAGGACGTTGCACGCAATCTCGGAGCGGGCTTCGAAATCGCTGGTGACGGTGAATGCCGGTGGTCTGGCGGAAGGTGTTTTTGAGAGTGAGCTGTTCGGTCACGTGAAGGGAGCGTTCACCGACGCCAGGGCGGATCGGGTTGGTCGGTTCGAACTCGCCGATGGCGGCACCCTGTTTCTGGACGAGATAGCCAATGTTCCGCACAACCTTCAGGCAAAAATGTTGCGAGTGCTCGAGACAGGCGAGATCGAGCGTGTAGGGTCATCGAAGACTAAGCGCGTCGATGTACGGGTGATATCGGCGACGAATGCGAATCTCGCGGAGGAAGTCGCGACCGGGAAATTTCGCGAAGATCTTCTGTTTCGGTTAAATACAATCGAAATACACCTTCCGCCGCTGCGGGAGCGCAAAGAGGATATTCCACTACTGGCGTCCCATTATTTATCCGTTTACGCGCAGCGCTACAGAAAGCGCCTTAACGGCTTCGACCAGGGCGCGATGCAGGCCCTGACGGAGAATCTTTGGAAGGGAAATGTCCGGGAACTGAACCACGTAGTGGAACGCGCTGTGCTGATGGCAGTAGACAATCTGGTGCGCCTTCCGGATCTCGCGCTCCGAAGCGGTCCTGGTACTCCGGGAAAGCTGGAAGACATGAGTCTCGAGGATGTGGAAGCATTCCTGATCAGGAAGGCGCTATCGCGATATGACGGGAACGTGAGTCATGCGGCCAGCGCGCTTGGATTGAGCCGGAGCGCGCTCTACCGGCGCCTGCAACGATACAACCTGTGAAGCGCCGCCGTTACTTTATAACGCACGAAATCCGCATACAATTACTTGCTTTAGCGGCGGGATTCCCGGCACTGGTGGCGTGCATGATTCTGCTCTGGACCGGAGGCCACTCGGCCAAAGTGGTATGGACCGTTGGCATGCTGGTGGTAGGAGTATGGCTGGGATGCGCGGCCGCGGTACGCGAGCGCGTTGCTTCTCCGCTCCGGACGCTGGCGAACTTGCTCGAGGCGGTCAGGGAGGGCGACTACTCCATTCGTGCGCGAGGGGCAAGAGATGAGGACGCGCTCGGCGAAGTGATGCAGCAGGTGAACGCGATGGGCGCCACGCTGCGGGCGCAGAGGCTGGGCGCTCTCGAAGCGACAACACTGCTGCGCAAGGTGATCGAAGAGATCGACGTGGCGATCTTCGCATTCGATTCCGAGTCGAAATTGCGCCTGGTGAATCCTTCAGGCGAGCGCCTTTTAGGCCAGAATTCCGAGCGAATCATTGGGCTCGCGGCCGAAGATCTGGCCTTGAGCGACTTTCTGGAAGGCAATGTTTCGCAGACGGTCCAGAGGAATTTCCATGGCGGTCCCGGGCGATGGGGTATCGCGAGGTCATCGTTTCGGGAAGGCGGATTGCCTCACCGCTTGCTGGTCATCACCGATCTCACCCG
>JACMME010000081.1 GCA_014379205.1 Gemmatimonadaceae bacterium | reverse complement strand
CGTGATCTGTTTGGCGCCACCTATGTAACACTTGGCATCGTGGACCTGAATGACCGCACAGTTCATCGTTCCTTGACTTGTGGAGCGGATGCTGGCTGCGGGGTGAGTGCCGCAAACTGGATCACGATTGGTGACCTGCCTACCGGAATTTTCGAGACGGTTGTTGCTGAGCGGCGGACCTTGCGTGGCGTCAATCCTCTCGGCGATCCGGCTGCGCTACAGCTCCCGGAGCTTCATCCGGAGGTTCGAGCGTTTCTCGCTGCGCCCATCGCTTCGCCGAATCTTGTTTATGGTTGGATTTGCCTCGTGGGAAATGAGGGAAGGACCTTCACTGCGGACGATGAACACCTCCTCGGGGCGCTATCAGGGCAGATCGGCCGAATTTACGAGAACAGTAATTTTTTTGCCATTGCGCAGAAGCGCACCGAAGATCTCGAACGTGAAGTGCTTGAACGCAAGAAAGCCCAGGAAGCGCTCAGCAAGAGCGAAAGCCTCAATCGACATCTGATCGAACACCTACCGCATCGCATCATAGTCAAGGACCGTGATTCGGTCGTCCGGTTTTGTAATGCCAACTACGCCAAGGATTTGGGACTGCCACTGGAGAAAGTCATTGGCACGGACGCCTTCGCCTTTTACCAACATGATATCGCTGCAGCGTACAATGCGGACGATCGCTGGGTCATGGACCGCGGAACGTTAAAGGATGTCGAGGAGCCGTATCAGGTTGACGGGCAGGAACGCTGGGTTCACACCGTCAAGGTGCCGTACCGCGATGACAACGGAGACATCATCGGCGTTCTTGTTGTCTTCGAGGACATCACCGAGCGCAAGCGACTCGAAGAGCAATTCCGCCAATCCCACAAGATGGAAGCCATGGGACGGCTCGCAGGCGGCGTTGCACACGACTTCAACAATCTGCTAACCGTGATTCTGGGGAACTCCGAACTGCTGCTTGCCGAGCTTGAAGCGGACGATCCGCGCCATGCAGATATTGCTGAAATTCAGAAGGCAGGCACAAGTGCGGCGGGCCTCACGCGACAGCTACTGGCATTCAGCCGAAAGCAGATCATCGAGCCGGCGCTGCTCGATCTGAACGCGGTCGTGCGCGAACTGCTGGCGATGCTGGGACGCGTCATTGGTGAGGATGTGAAGGTGGTGCTTGGCAGTGGCCCGGAGGCTACCCTCGTTAAGGCCGATCGGGGCCAGGTGGAGCAGATCGTCATGAACCTCGCGGTGAACGCGCGGGACGCCATGCCGAGAGGCGGCACGTTGACGATCGAGACCGCCAATGTCGATCTCGATGAGCACTATGCGAACATGCACCTTTCGGCCAAACCGGGGTCGTACGTGGTGCTCACGGTGACAGATACGGGAACGGGCATGACGCCGGAGGTGCGGGCCCGATTGTTCGAGCCATTCTTCACCACCAAGGAGGTCGGCAAAGGCACGGGGCTCGGCCTGGCGACTGTCCACGGCGTTGTGACGGGTAACGGCGGGAGCGTCGAGGTTTCCAGCGAAGTAGGCAAAGGCACATCGTTCAAGGTGTATTTTCCGAGAGCGGAGGCCGTGCAGCCGGTCATCGAAGCGAAACCGCGCGTTGCTCGGCAGCGTACCGGAGCGGAAACGATTCTCGTGGTTGACGACGCCGAGGCTCTTCGCGAGATGACCAGCAGAATGCTGCAGCGACTGGGTTATACTGTGCTGGCCGCATCTAGCGCGGAAGAAGCTCTCGCGATTTTTGCGAGTAACACTTCCATCGACGTGCTGTTGACGGATGTTGTCATGCCCGGTGCCAGCGGACCCGAGTTGAGCAAGCAACTTGTCGAACAAAGGCCAGCACTCAGGGTAATCTACATGTCTGGCTACACTGAGGATGCCATCGTCCAGCACGGAGTGCTTAATCCTGGAATAGCGCTGCTTCACAAACCTTTCACTTCTGAAGCACTCGGACGGAAAATTCGTGAGGTGCTGGATCGCTAGCTTGCCACCCTGGCCGGCTTGATGTTGCAGGCATAACCGTCGAGAACAAGAGCAAACGGGCCGTTAGCGTCGACTGGATTCGAGGGGTTGCCGTTGCGTACTCCCAACCTCGTCATGTATTTGCGCCCTGAGGCACCAGGGCCCGAAGCGTCAACTCCTCACAAGGCCGCGCAGTACGTACTGCAGAATCCCACCGTTCCGGTAATACGTGACCTCTTCCGGCGTATCGATCCTGGACATGGCCGAAAATTCCTTCACGCTTCCATCCGCCGCCGCGGCGCGCACCGTAACCCTGGTCCGCGGCTTCATCGCATCGCTCAATCCCGAAATCTCGTAGCTCTCCAATCCTGTCAGGCCCAGGGTCTGACGCGTTTCGCCATTCACGAACTCCAGCGGAATAACCCCCATCCCAACCAGGTTGGAACGGTGAATCCGCTCGAATGATTCGGCAATGACCGCCCTTACTCCAAGGAGCAACGTCCCCTTTGCAGCCCAGTCGCGCGACGATCCGGTGCCATACTCCTTGCCGGCGATTATAAGGAGTGCGGTTCCAGTCTCCTGATATTTCATGGCGGCGTCGTAAATGGTCATCGCGTCGCCTCCCTCCGAAATTGTCGTCCACCCGCCTTCCGTGCCCGGAGCTAGCTCGTTTCGTAGCCGGATGTTGGCAAAGGTGCCCCGCATCATCACTTCGTGGTTACCGCGGCGGGCGCCATAGGAATTGAAGTCCTTTGTGTTGACTCCGTGCGCAATGAGCCACTTTCCTGCCGGACTGTGCGCCGGAATCGAACCCGCCGGCGAGATGTGATCCGTGGTTATGCTGTCCCCAAGCATCGCAAGCACACGAGCACCAGTGATAGGCTTGACTCCCGGCGGTTGCCGGCTCATTCCATCGAAATAGGGAGGGTTCTTGACGTACGTCGAATCGTCGGTCCACGCGAATGTCTCGCCCAGGGGAACTTTCAGTCCACGCCACGCCTCATCTCCTTCGAATACATTCGCGTAGCGCGACCGAAACATCTCGCTCTTTACCGAGGACAGGATTGTATCCTCTACTTCCTTTGGCGAAGGCCATATGTCGCGCAGGAAAACCGGGCCATCCCGGCCTATGCCTAGCGGCTCGGTGAAGAAGTCAATGTCCATGCGTCCCGCAAGTGCGTAAGCCACCACAAGAGGTGGAGACGCCAGGTAGTTGAAGCGGGTGTGCGGGTTGATTCTGCCCTCGAAGTTTCGGTTTCCGGACAGCACCGACGCGACGATGAGCTTCTCGGCTTCGATTGCATCAGAAATGGGTTGCGGCAACGGACCTGAATTGCCGATGCACGTAGTGCAGCCGTATCCAACGAGATGGAAGCCGAGTGTCTCCAGGGCGTCCGTCACGCCAGCCTTGTTGTAGTAGTCGGTCACTACTTTCGAGCCCGGCGCGAGGCTCGTCTTGACCCATGGCTTCTTCGACAGACCCTTCTCGACAGCCTTCTTCGCGAGCAGTCCCGCGCCCAGCATGACCGATGGATTCGACGTGTTCGTGCAGCTCGTTATTGCTGCGATCACGACCGATCCATGCCAGAGGTTGAACTGCTCCGTGTTCATGGTCACGGGAACGCCGTGGTGTTCGTGCGCCTGCTCGGAAGGATCATCCGCTATCACCATTGTCGATAGCTCGGTCGCCGCGGACACGGCGGTTGCGCGCCTTACCTGAGCTTTCTCGGCCAACGTGCCAGCCCTCGCCAGGTCCGTTGCCAATGCCTCCCGGAACATGGTCTTGGCCATGCGGAGAGGCACACGGTCCTGTGGACGTTTGGGCCCGGCCAGGCTCGGTTCCACCGTGGAAAGGTCCAGCTCGAGAGTGTCCGTGAAGATTGGATCCGGTGTGTCGTCTGTGCGAAAAAGTCCCTGCTCCTTGCAATACGATTCGGCGAGATGCGCGCGATGCTCATCGCGGCCGGTGAAGTGCAAATACTTGATTGTCTCCGAGTCAACTGGAAAAAAACCCACGGTCGCACCATACTCCGGCGCCATGTTGCCGATCGTGGCACGATCCGCGAGCGAGAGACTCGATAATCCGGCTCCGTAGAACTCAACGAATTTTCCCACGACCTTCTTGGCGCGAAGCATCTGCGTCACGGTAAGAACCAGGTCGGTCGCGGTGGCGCCCGGCGGGAGCTTACCGTGGAGCTTGAATCCGACGACCTCCGGTATGAGCATCGACAAGGGTAGTCCAAGCATCGCTGCTTCGGCTTCGATTCCCCCTACACCCCAACCGACCACACCGAGACCGTTGATCATTGTCGTGTGGGAATCGGTACCGACGAGCGTGTCCGGATAGGCGACCGCTTCGCCGTTTTCTTCCGTGAAGACGACGCTCGCGAGATACTCCAGATTGATTTGGTGGACGATGCCGGTGTCGGGCGGCACGACGCGAAAGTTCGAGAACGCTTCCTGGCCCCAGCGAAGAAAGGCGTAACGCTCCTGGTTGCGATCGAACTCGAGGTTTGCGTTGATCAGAAAGGCGGCATCTGACCCATACTCATCGACCTGCACCGAGTGATCGATAACGAGATCGACTGGTTGCAATGGGTTGATCTGCTTGGGATCGCCGCCGAGCCGCACGATCGCGTCCCGCATTGCCGCGAGATCCACTACGGCCGGGACGCCCGTAAAATCCTGAAGGAGGACGCGCGCAGTACGGAAGGCGATCTCTTTTTCGGCACTAGCTTTGACATCCCAGCCCGCGAGCATTGTGATATCCGCTTCCTTGACGAAAGCACCGTCCTCATTGCGAAGCAGATTCTCGAGTAGAATTTTGAGCGTGAATGGAAGACGATCAACGTTCGCTCCTGGTCTTCCTCGCAGGGCATCGAGGCGGAAGATCGTGTAAGCCCTGCCGTCAACAGATAGCGTGGCGCGGCTGCCGAAGGAGTTAACGGAAGTCATGGCAAGAATCTCGTTGGGCGGTCGGAACTACTGTATCGCCGCTTGTTGACGTTCGGAAGAAGCCGGATTGGCGAAATGTATCACATTCAGCGAATGGGCGAACCGACATGAGTAGCGACTGCGGCGAGACATGACGGATCTGTCCCAGCCGCTCGATGTTGTCGAGGTCGCCGCGGCATTGATGCGCATCGACTCGACAAGCGGGCGAGAAGGTGACGTGATCGCATTCACGCACGAGTTTCTGGAACAACGTGGATGGACAGTGCGCCGAATTCACGTAAGCGATGGCCGAGACAATATCCTCGCCACATTTAGTGATGCGCCGGCCGCAACGCTGTCCACCCATCTCGATACCGTTCCGCCATTCCTCCCGCCCCGAGTCGAAGGCGATAAGCTCTGGGGACGCGGTGCTTGCGACGCGAAGGGTATCGCCGCCGCGATGATTTGCGCCGCCGATCTCTTGCGTGGTGCAGGATATCCCGTTGCCCTGCTTTTTGTCGTCGGAGAGGAAACTTCGCATGATGGCGCGATAGCGGCGAACTCCTTTCCTGCACGAAGCAGGGTGCTGATAAACGGAGAACCGACGGAGAGTACGTTGGCCGCGGGAACGAAAGGCGCGCTGCGTGTCACGCTGGAGACCGCTGGTGTGGCGGCGCACTCCGCATACCCCCAGTTCGGACGTTCCGCTATCGCCGAGCTGGTGGAGCTGTTGCATGAGCTACGGACTCTTGAGTTTCCGACCGATCCGACGCTCGGCGATACGACTGTGAACATTGGAATGATTAGCGGCGGCATTGCGGACAATGTCCTGGCTCCAGCGGCTCAGGCGCGCATAATGCTTCGACTTGTGTCGCCCGCGGACGAAATGCTGGCCATGCTGTGCCGCTGGGCAGGCGATCGTGCCTCTGTCACGGGCGGTGTTTCGATGCCGGCAGCGCGCTTGCGGACACTGGCTGGCTTTCCAACATCCGTCGTCGCGTTTGCAACGGATATTCCCGCATTAACGAGCTGGGGAACGCCCTACCTGTTCGGGCCTGGATCAATCCGATTCGCGCACCGTGACGACGAACATGTTGCGATCAGCGAACTTCGTTCCGCGGTATCCGCGTATGAACGGCTGGCGGTCCTCGCGCTGCAGGCGGCCGCGGAATCCGACGCTTAGGCATCGCGTCCAGAATATCGTCAACGCTCCAGTGCCCGCGTTCGGAGGAAATGGCACCCGGCGCGACAGGACCAGTGGCGTGGTACGCTCGTTGCGCCATATCCCGTCATGTCTTCGCTCGCTGGAACTGCGGCTGGTCATATACTGGTCGTGGACGATCATCCCGACACGCGCATTATCCTGCGCCATTACTTCGAGGCGAAGGGGTTCACCGTGAGGGAAGCACACGATGGCATCGAGGCGCTGGCTGAGATGCGAGCCAGCCGTCCCGCGGCCGTGGTACTCGATATCCAGATGCCCCATCTGGATGGAATAGGTGTGCTCAAGGCTGTGCGATCTGATGAGCTGCTCCGGGAGATTCCGATTCTTGCTCTCAGTGCGCACGCTCTTTCCGATGAGGTGCAGCGAATCAGGGACGCTGGTGCTGATCGCTACCTTGCAAAGCCTGCGGATCCAAAGTCGGTTCTGGCCACAATCAGGGAGTTGCTGGACGGAGGAAAAAGGCCTGATTCGTGACTGGAACATGCCGAAGGGAGCAGCGGTCAGTCGAGAGCTTCAATGAGTGCTCCCTTCAGGTAACCCGTTTCGGGTATCGTGAGGACTTCGGGGTGATCGAGCGGTTGTCCTCGAAACTCTCTCAAAGCGAGTCTGCGCCCTGAGTCGCTCGCGGCCTCCTGAAGCATTTGCAGAAAGTCACGCTTGTCCAGATGGAAGCTGCAGCTCGCCGTGAAAAGCATTCCACCCGGACTCAGCATCCGCATGGCGCGCAGGTTAATCTCCTTGTAACCTCTCAGCGCCCCACGAAGCGCCGATTTCGTCTTGGCGAACGCCGGAGGATCCAGGACAATTGTGTCATACTGCGAACCTGACGACGCCTCTGCGCGCAGGAAATCGAATGCGTCCGCAACCGTGAACTCGATGTTGGTAAAGTCATTGCACTGCGCATTTTGCCGCGCGCGATCAAGTGCCGCCGCCGACGAATCCAGAGCGATGACCGACGACGCGCGCCGTGCGAGATGCAGGGCAAAGGAGCCATGATAACTGAAACAGTCGAGGGCACGTCCCACGGCGACCTTGCCAACCATCGCGCGATTTTCCCTCTGATCGAGGAACGCTCCAGTCTTTTGCCCATCCCATGGGGCGGCTAGATACCGAATACCATGCTCCTGCACTTCAATCTCTCGCGGCACCGATCCCTGGAGGATTTCCGCCAGTCTTGGCAGTCGCTCTCTGTCCCGAATTGGAACATCGTTGCGCGCTAGAATACCCAGTGGCTTTATCAATGCGTCCAGCGCAGACAGAATCGCATCACGAAAGGACTCGGCTCCTGCGCTGAGCAATTGAACCACCAGCCACCGATCATATTTATCGCAGATTATCGATGGACAACCGTCGGCCTCTCCGTGAACGAGCCGGTAAGCGGACGCCGCAGAATTGAGGGATTCCCGACGACGTAACGCTTCCACGATCCTCGAGTGCCACCAGCTTTCGTCTATGGTTGCATCCGGGTGTCGGTCAAGCAGCCGCAGCGAGATCTCCGAGTGCGGGCTCCAGAGAGCCCACCCGAGCGACTTGCCCGAGTGTCCTCGTACGGGTACTGCGCCTGCAGGACAAGTCGGTTTTGTCGACACATCGCTTCGGTAGATCCATGGATGTCCCATGTCCCAACGGCGAGCTCCTTTTGCTGTTACTATCGCGACGTCCGGCATCTCTGAAAGTACGGTGCATTTACGGCAATCGGAACGCGCCCGCGCATGGTGGCGATGCCCAGCACCAGAGCGAAGATTGCCGGGCTATCCGAAATGGCCTTGCTCCCCTATGATCCATTCATGCGATCTGATACCACCATACCATGAGACTTACCGTTCTGGCAGGCGTAGGTGCCGCGCTCCTCGTTGCGCATTCGCGGCGGGAGTTGAAGTTACGCGAGCGACTCGCGGCAGCCTCGCTGGAGACGCTGCTCAACGCCATCGATGCGAATGATCCGACCACGGGTGCGCATGCGCGCAGGGTTGCGACGTATGCCCTCATTCTTGCGCGCGCCCAGGGTCTGAACGTGAGGGCGCAACACAGCGTTGAGCGAATCGCGCTATTTCACGATGTTGGCAAGATTCACGCGGCGCTTTTTGATATAGTTCACGATAGTGCATCTCTTTCAACCGAAGAGCGGCAGTTGATCGCCACGCATCCTCGTCGAGGGGCGGAAGTGCTCGAGCCACTATCGATGTTCTATCCCGACTTGGCAGAGGGCGTTCTGTCGCACCACGAGCGTTGGGATGGCACTGGGTACCCTCGGAAGCTGAAGGGAACCGAAATCCCTTTGCAGGCTCGTATTGTGAGCATCGCGGATACGTTCGACGTCATCACGCATTCGCGTCCGTACAAGGATGGGGAGAGCTTCGAACAGGCGCTGGCCGCTATTCAGGAAGGCAGCGGAACTCAGTTCGATCCCATGCTTGCCGATCTCTTCGTTGCCGCTGCTGTCTCCACCGAGGTCAGGGAGGCCGCCGACGAGGCCAGTATCGAGCACGCAGGATCGGATGAACGCCGGCGCAACACGCAGGAAAATGCTCCGGACATCACATTCCGGTGGCGTAATACAGAGACCGAGCTGCCTGTTCAGGATCAGGTGCCCCTAGGAGCGCCTGGATGACGGCTATTCCGGCTGCGCCGCTTCGCATTACTGCGGGCGCATTCTCGGCCGTGATTCCACCAATCGCAACGGCAGGAAGTCCGCACAGGTTGGACAAACGCTGAAATTCCTCGACACCGATCGCATCGCCGGCATCCTCCTTCGACGTGCTGGCGTACACCGGCCCAATACCCACGTAGTCTGCGCCAGCAGCATTTGCGGCCTCGACCATGCACCCCACTGACGCGCCGATTATGAAGCCGGGAGGCGAGAAACGCCTCACTGCAGCGGGTGGCAAATCAGCCGCACCGAGATGCACCCCCGCGGCTCGTGCTGCCAATGCGACGTCGGCGCGGTCGTTCAGTATAACGGGAACCGAAACCGCGGCAATCAACACTCGTGCGATAGCGACCTGCGTAGCCACATCCGAATTCTTGAAACGCAGTTGTACCATCGTGGCCCCTCCGCGGACGGCCGCCACACAGTCGGCGATGATGCGCTCCCTGTCATCGACAGGATTTCTCGTGATCGCGACGAGGCGGAGATGGGAAGGGTCGAGCATTTGAAATGAGTCAGCGATATGTACGTGCCCTACGGGGAGCGACCACCGTTGTGTCCGACGAACAAAGCCTCGTGGGGATCGCCACTGCAGAGCTGGTTTCGGAGCTCATGGCGCGCAACGGCCTGCACACGGAAGACATCATTAGCGCAATTTTCACCGTCACCGCTGATCTCACCAGTGAAAATCCCGCGCGCGCCGCCCGAAAGCTCTGCGGTCTCGATATTCCAGCGATTTGCGTGAGAGAGATGGCGTACGCCGATTCGATACCTCGCTGCATTCGCCTCATGCTGCACGTAGAACGGAATACCCTCGTGCCCGCCCTTACTCACGTTTATCTCGGTGAGGCACGAGTACTCCGCCCCGATCTGGACTAATGGAATGTTGGTTATGTGTCGCACGCCGTCAACGGCGTTACCTCGGATTGCCGTCAACTACTTTCGACGAGGCTGCGTGCGCGAGCGCACCTGACGGATCGCATCCGTGTGTTCCTTGAAGGTTCGGCGAAACTCGTGGTGGCCGTCCGGGTGAGCGACAAAAAACTTGTAGGGGACGTCAGCAGGGAAAAGAGCGGCTTCTACGCTTGCTCGGCCCGGCGATGCTATTGGGCCGGGCGGGAGCCCCTTGTTCCGATAGGTGTTGTACGGAGAGCTGATCTCCAGGTCCTTGTACAGAACGCGCTCCGTGTGCTCCCCGCGCGCGTACTGAACGGTGGGGTCAGCCTGTAGCGGCATCTGATCGCGAAGCCTGTTGTGGTACACCGCCGAAATAACAGGTCGCTCTTCTGCGAGCCGCGCTTCCTTCTCGATTATCGACGCAAGCGTGATGATATCGTGCCTCGTCATCGCCAGTTTCTGCAACTGCGCGTTCCAGCTCGGATCCCATTTTGACTCGAATTGCCGAACCATTTGCCGAACGGCATCGCGAGGAGATGACAGCACGGTGAAGCGGTACGTATCCGGGAAAAGGTAGCCTTCCAGCGTGGGTGTTGGGACGTTGAGGGCGTGGAGCAGCGCGGTATCCCTCACAGCGGCGCGGACAGAATCGGGACGTGCTCCGAGAGTCCTGGCCAGAAGAGGCACTATTTCCGCGAGCGCAAAACCCTCGGGAATCGTGATCTCGCGTTCTATTGGGCCCGTTTCAAGTCGCCGGAGCACCTCGGGCCACTCAGCGAGGTCGCAGTCGAAAAGATAGACTCCGGCTTTGAGTGCGCGTTCGCGGCCACGCAATTTGGCGTACAGCCGGAAGAAGCGAGCGTGCTTTACGACGCCAGTGCGAGCGAGTGAGTCCGCCGCGGCAGCAAACGAGGAGCCCGAAGGAATAGTGACGGTTTGCGCTCCGTCGCCTCGCTCCACTCCGCAGCGGGTGGAATCCGGTCCGCAGCCCGCGAGGGCGAGGCCCAGTAGAGCCGCCATAGCGATGGAAGTGTCAGCGCGCCGCATCAAGCGCCTGCTGGAGCAAGATCGTCGCCGCCAGCGCGTCAACATCACCTTTACGCCCGCGCGCGGAGCCACCCATTTCCCTGACTGCGCGAAGCGCTGCGGCTGTTGAGTACCGCTCGTCGATCAGAGTGACCTCCAGGCCGGTGCGTCGTTTGAGCTCGTTACCCACGTGTCTGACCTCGACACACCGTGCAGTTTCATCACCATTGTCGTCAAGCGGAAGCCCGAGGACGAATGCTTTCGCTTCGACTGACTCGCACCGCCGGACAATCTCGGCAATTGGTGGCCGCTTACCAGCTCTGCGGACTATGAATCCCGCGGGGCTGGCAATGGTGCGAGACGGATCACTGACAGCCAGCCCGATGCGCTTGTCTCCGTAGTCTACGCCGAGAACACGACCGGTTCTGGGTGGGGAGTGGGCGAGGGGGGATGGGGAGTCGTCGGTATGCAAGCGAAGCTCGTTGCGTCGTCGTGGAAGATAGCTTCGGCGAAGAGTGAGCCGTGGAGGGAGGGGAGCCTCCGTTTCAACCTTAGCCACTCCCTATCCCCCAACCCCCACTCCCAGCTCGGTTTCCCCCATCCCCCACTCCCCATTGTCTACCCTTCTGCCATGGACGCAAAGAACTCCCTGTTGTTCCTGGTTCTCGCCATGCGCAGCAGCAGGAACTCGATCGCTTCCGCCGGTGGCATGTCGCTCAGGAAGTTTCGCAGCAGATAAACGCGATTGATCTCTTCCTTATCGAAAAGCAGTTCTTCCTTGCGCGTGCCGGATCGCTGGATATCGATGGCAGGAAAAACACGCCGGTCGGCGATTTTCCGGTCCAGCACGAGCTCCATGTTGCCTGTACCCTTGAACTCCTCGAAGATCACCTCGTCCATGCGGGAGCCTGTTTCCACCAGCGCCGTCGCTACGATCGTGAGGGAGCCACCACCATCGATATTCCGCGCCGCGCCGAAAAAACGCTTCGGCTTGTGCAATGCCTGCGCGTCGACACCTCCCGAGAGAATTTTTCCCGAATGTGGCACTACGGTGTTGTGCGCACGCGCGAGGCGAGTGATGGAGTCGAGCAGGATGACGACGTCCTTGCCGTGCTCAACGAGTCGCTTGGCCTTCTCGATCACCATGTCGGAAACCTGCACGTGCCGGTCGGCAGGCTCGTCGAACGTTGAGCTGATAACCTCCGCCGCCACGTTCTTCTGCATGTCGGTCACTTCCTCGGGTCGCTCGTCGATCAGCAGCACGATGAGCGTAACCTCCGGATGATTCTCGAGAATGGCGTTGGCCATCTTCTGCATGAGAATCGTTTTACCAGCCCGTGGAGGTGCGACGATCAGACCCCGCTGCCCCTTGCCTATCGGAGCGATGAGATCAACGACCCGCATACTCAGATCGCCATCGTTGGGCTCCAACCGAAGCCTGCCGTCAGGATATCGTGGCCGAAGGTTGTCAAAGGCTATTCGATGCTTTGCCGTTTCCGGGTCGGCGCCGTTGATGCTCTCAACCTTCAAGAGGGCGAGATATCGCTCACCTTCCTTGGGAGGACGAACCTGGCCAAGCACAGTGTCGCCTGTGCGCAGGTCGAACCGCTTGATCTGCGATGGCGAGACATAGATGTCGTCGGGGCCGTACAGGTAGTTCCAGTCCTGGCTGCGGAGAAAGCCGTAGCCCTCTGGAAGAATCTCCAGGACTCCATCGCCGCGAAGAACAATGTCGGAGTCAAGCAGATTCTGCTCTATGCGAAAAATGAGGTCCTGCTTACGCAGTCCCGAATGGTTGGAGATGTTGAGATCTTCGGCCAACTCCTGTAGTTGGGCGACCGATTTTTGCTTGAGGTCTGTGATGTCCAATTAGGAACAACCGGCCCGGATCGGGCACCAGCGGGTGGGATCGAGTCTAGTCGGCGGGAGTTGCGGGAGGGAGAACAGTAAACATAAGGGTGCTGGAATGCTGGGTCAAGCGAAGGGCGGACGAAGGAAGTGGCGGCTACGAGCGCGAAACCAAAGCAGCACGTCGCTAGAAAACGATGTACCTCAACGGCTCCCGCTTGAGGTCCTCTATCGTCTTTCCCAACTCACCTTCAAGGCGCTTCAGTTGCCACACAACAGCACTGTCCTGTTTCATTCTTCCAACCGTACCGTTTGTGCCTGCCATGAGCGCTCGAACGATCGAGACTTCGTTGCGGATGTTCGCGATTTCATGCGCCAACGCGGTGTCTTTCTGCAGGCGTGTAAGAATGCCAACCGTATCATTGATCCGCAGCATGATTGAGTCGGCTCTGGCAATCGCGCGCATCGCTCGGCCGGTCAGAGGATCTGAATCGTTCAGGAACAACCCGATCGTGCCATCTCCCTTCAGGGCACGCTTACCAAGCCGGGCTGTACGGGATCCTACTCCGCTGAGTGTAAAGCCTGATTGTTTTTCGTCTTCGCCGGCCAGGGTTGAGCTTACAATCCGGGCTTCCCGATATATCGTCCTGAGGTTTCGGATAATCTCGGGAAATTGCCTCGATGCCAGGGCGATCTCCGACGTGAAGCTTTCCGCGTCCACCTGCCCCCGGCTCTGCACGGACCCCCCGCGCTGAATTGGTTGCGAATTCGGAGATCCCTGTATGAGATACACCACCGGAGCCCCGATCAGGCTACCACCACTTCTGATCTGAGTATAGGAGTCGTTCCGGATGTGGTTTTGGTACTCGCTGAGAATCTCGAGCTCGATCACCAGACGCCCACCGCCGCGATCCTGGTCAGGCTCCCGGAAGTCGATGTCGGAAACCAGTCCCACTTTCTTTCCCGCAAGCCAGACCTCGGAGCCCTTGAGGATTCCGCGAGCTTCGCTGGTGATGAGATACAGCTTATAAGTGTCCCCCCGCAGCGCGCCCACTCGGGCAAACAACAAAATCGCCAGCACGAGGCCAATAACCGCCGCGAGCGAGATAAGCCCTCCAACCAGTTGTCCCCACGAGCGGTTTTGTGCCGGCAATCCTCACCCCGGAAACTTTGCCCCTGTATTCAATTCAGCGTGCAAGAGTCCAAACTGCAACGACATGCGCGAGGCGGGATTCGAACCCGCGACCTTCGGCTCCGGAGGCCGACACTCTATCCAGCTGAGCTACTCGCGCAAATAACGCAAAGGGAGCCCGGCGGGCTCCCTTTGCCATGGTCGGGGCGAGTGGATTTGAACCACCGACCTCCTGGTCCCGAACCAGGCGCGCTAACCGGGCTGCGCCACGCCCCGCCGGTACTCGCTATCGTCCTTCTCTTCCCATCGGTCCCACGCAATTAGCTCGAAACAACGCGCCCGGAGAGACTCGAACTCCCAACCTTCTGATCCGTAGTCAGATGCTCTATCCAATTGAGCTACGGGCGCTTGAGCGAGTGCCTTATGACACCAACGGCGGACACGCCCAGACGCGTCCGCCGCCGGTCCAAACTAGCCGAGCCGGAAAAGCAGGTCAAGACCACGCATCACGACCATTCCGCATCCCACACACTCAAGTAATAGCTGCTGCCAATGGGCGGTACAAGACTCGAACTTGTGACCTCCACGATGTCAACGTGGCGCTCTAACCAACTGAGCTAACCGCCCCGCACTCAAGCGGGAAACGGGACTCGAACCCGCGACCCCAACCTTGGCAAGGTTGTGCTCTACCAACTGAGCTATTCCCGCGACGGCCCGCGTTAGTCACCGGCTGAATTACGACGGCCTGCATGCCAGGCGCCAGTGAGCCAGCCGACCAACACCTCACTCTTTCCGGGACGACGTTGTCAGCTCCCGAAATGGAGGCGAGGGGAATCGAACCCCTGACCTCTTGAATGCCATTCAAGCGCTCTCCCAACTGAGCTACGCCCCCCTCCCACAGGAACACAAGTCATTTTCCGGCGGGAACCGCGAACAATACTCAGGGGTAGGTCAAGTGTCAAATGATTGGGACTGGCGAATTCGCGTATGGAATGTATTTTTTGCGCGCCGGGCCGAAGACGGTATCGCGACCTCTTTGACAGCGGTGAAACACCGCTCATAACCGAACAAAACGCATTCATTGCGAGGTGTATATACCATGACTGAAGTCAAGCGCCGCCGGCGCAACGCGGCCCCCACCGGGATCGCACCGAACGAGCCGGAGCGCGACATCCTCGATCAGTATCTCTATGAAGTAAGCACGTATCCCCTGCTCAAGGGGACCGAGGAGATCGAGGTCGCTCGTAAGATCCGCGCCGGTGATCCCGACGCCCTGCAGGAGCTCGTGAAGCGCAATCTGCGCTTCGTGATATCCGTTGCAAAAAAATACCAGAATCGAGGGCTTCCGCTCATCGACTTGATCGGCGAAGGGAACGTTGGTCTCCTCACAGCCGCTCGCAAGTTCGACCCCGATCAGGGTGTGAAGTTCATCTCCTACGCTGTCTGGTGGATTCGCCAGGCAATTCTGTCGTCTCTCGCGAGGCAGGGGCGAACCGTACGCGTGCCGCTGAATCGAACGGCTGATCTTTCACGAATAATCAAGGCTTCGGAAATTCTGAGACAACAGCTCAGGCGCGAGCCCAGTCCGGAAGAGCTGGCAATTCTCACCGGCTTGTCAGTTGACGTCGTTCAGTCTCTCGCCGCACTCAATACGGGAGACGTTCGCCTCGATGCGCCAATGGATCCTGACGGCGATCGCGCGCTTATCGATCGCTTCGTGTCGGAGGCAATGCCGGATGTCGAGGAAGAGGCGATGAATCGCTTTCTCAACGACGAGATTGACCAGGCGCTGGATACCTTGCCGCCGAGAGATGCGAAGGTATTGAGGTTGTATTTCGGACTGGACGGCGGCAGGGAGCATACGCTCGAGGAGATCGGCTCGATGCTCGCTGTGACTCGCGAGCGCGTGCGCCAGCTACGCGACCGCGCACTCAAGCGGCTACGGGAGGGTGACGTAGGGCGCGCGCTAGGAAGCTTCGCAGCCTAGAAACCGGGCTGTTTGCCCTGACCCCAATCAGTGCAGAAGGCGAGACGGAGCAACGTGCTTCGTCTCGCTTTTCTTTTCCGGTCTGAGTCCGAAACGTGCAAAGCATCGCTGCATGCGGCGATTGAGTTCGGCCGAAATGCGCTCGCCAGTCGTTGCCGATAGCTCCGCAACTCGGCACATTTCCGCGATGATCTACTCCGCATTTGCAATCGGGTGTCAAGTGGCCCAAGCATGATCCGCCTCGTTGATGTAGCCAAAGCCTTCGGCGAGAAGCGGGTTCTTACCCGCTTCTCGCTTGATGTGAACGAGGGCGAAACGATGGTGATCATCGGCTATTCCGGGACGGGCAAGTCGGTCGCGATAAAGCACGTGGTGGGACTGCTAAAACCCGACTCTGGTCAGGTATCGGTTGACGGACTGGATGTTCCGCGGCTGCCGCGGCGCGAGCTGTATAGTTTGAGGGCGCGCATAGGATACGTATTCCAGTTTGCGGCTCTATTCGATTCTCTCACCATCGGTGACAACGTCGTCATGGGTCTCCGAAGGCAGGGCGAGCTCACTGAAGCCGAGATGACCGCGCGCGTGGAGGAGGCACTCGATCTCGTGGATTTGCCCGGAGTGACCGATCATTTTCCGTCGGAGCTCTCCGGAGGCATGCGGAAGCGCGTTGGAATTGCGCGCGCTATAGCACTTCGCCCGAAGTATCTCCTGTACGACGAACCTACCACCGGTCTTGATCCTGTCACCAGCGCCGTAATTGACCAGCTGATGATTCGCATGCGCGAGAAGCTTGGTGTAACGAGCGTAGTGATCACGCACGATATGCGGAGCGCTTACACCGTTGGTACGCGAATAGCCATGCTATACGACGGCAGGGTTCGACAGGTCGGGACCGTAGAGGAGATCCGCAACACCCAGGATCCTGTGGTTCGACAGTTTATCGAAGGGCGGCCTGAGCTGGGCGCTCAAAACGATGATGAACTCGAGGGGACAGATTCTTTTTTCACACGCTCAGAGCCGTGACGCGTACGCGCGCACGTGAAGAACGCTCGGCAGGAGGAGTTGTCTTTCGCATTGTAGAGGGGCAGGCCCTCTTTCTTCTGATACGCGACAGTTACCGCAACTGGGGATTTCCGAAAGGACACCTTGAACAGGGCGAAGCGCCGGATCGCGCCGCACTCAGGGAAGTGGAAGAAGAAACCGGGCTTTCATCGCTGTCACTACGCGGCGAGATCGAAACGATTGACTGGTATTTTCGCTTTCGCGGCCGGCTCATTCACAAGTACTGTCATTTCTTTTTGATCGAGTCATCAAGCTCCGAAACGTCTCCACAACGTGAGGAAGGGATCACGGCCTGCCGCTGGGCTCCGCTCGAGGACGCCGTGGAACTGATCTCATATGCGAATGCGCGTGACGTCTTACGCCGCGGTGCCGCCATGATGACGGACCCTGTTTTGCTTCGCAATTCATGAGTGCCACACAAGGACTCTTGAATCTGGGCGGACCTTGTGATATTTTTCACAAGCTCCTTCTGCCACCTCTCTAACGCCTCGCGAGCACACACGTTATGGCTTCCGAAACCTCCCTGCGGCCAGCCGAAATCAAGGATATTCTCCTGCGCGAGATCGAAGCTGCGGATCTGCGCCAGCCAGGCATCGAAGAGGTGGGCACCATTCTCGAGGTGAAGGACGGAATTGCTCGCATTTATGGCTTGATGAACGCCATGTCCGGAGAAATGCTTGAATTCACGGCCGCCGAGACGGGCGAAAAGATTACCGGCCTGGCGCTCAATCTCGAAGAAGACAATATCGGCTCAGTCGTACTCGGTAACTACCTCATGCTCAAGGAAGGAGATGAGGTGCGCCGAACGTCACGCGTGCTCGAAGTGCCTGTCGGACCAGCACTTGTAGGACGAGTGGTGGACGCTTTGGGTCGTCCGATCGACGGACAGGGCGATATCGCGGCGACCATGTCGCGCAAAGTCGAATCCCAGGCTCCTGGAATCATTGTCCGCCAACCGGTCAAGGAGCCGCTCCAGACCGGGCTCAAGGCTATCGACTCCATGATTCCCATCGGCCGTGGCCAGCGAGAGCTGATCATCGGTGATCGCGGGATTGGAAAAACTGCCATTGCCGTCGACACAATCATCAACCAGAAGGGCCAGGGCGTCATTTGCGTGTACGTCGCGATCGGGCAGAAAGCGTCGACCGTAGCGTCCATCGTCGAACGCTTCAAGGCGGCAGGCGCGATGGAATACACTATTGTCGTGGTCGCTACCGCCTCGGATCCGGCTCCAATGCAGTATATCGCGCCCTATACTGGCTGCTCGATGGCCGAGTATTTCATGTATCACGAAGGGAAGGCCACGCTGTGCGTGTACGATGACCTGTCCAAGCAGGCGGCTGCTTACAGGCAGTTATCCCTCGTTCTACGACGCCCTCCCGGCCGCGAGGCCTATCCAGGCGACGTCTTTTATCTGCATTCGCGGCTCCTGGAACGTGCCGCGAAGATTCGGGAAGACGCTGCGGTAGTGGACAATGAGACCATCTTCGCGCCGGGCGGCTCGCTCACAGCTCTACCGATTATTGAAACACAGGCCGGCGATGTGTCCGCATACATCCCCACTAACGTCATTTCCATAACCGATGGGCAGATCTTCCTGGAAGACTCGCTCTTCTATGCCGGCGTTCGCCCTTCAGTAAACGTTGGAATCTCGGTGTCACGAGTTGGTGGCGCCGCTCAGATCAAGGCCATGCGTTCCGTCGCTGGACGCCTCCGCCTGGATCTCGCGCAGTACCGTGAGCTCGAAGCGTTCTCCGCATTCGCCTCCGATCTCGATGCTGCCACTAAGAAGCAATTGGATCGCGGCGCGCGCACCGTAGAAGTGCTGAAGCAGCCGCAGTATCAGCCCATGCCGGTTGAGCAGCAAGTCATGATTTTGTACGCAGTGACGAACGGCTATCTGGATGATGTGTCCGTTCCCCAAGTGCGCGAATGGGAGAAGGGTTTTCTGGAGTTCATGAACACCCAGCACCCTCAGGTCGGCGACAAGGTTCGTAACGAGAAAGCAATATCCAAGGATGTCGAGGAACAGCTCAAGCGGGCGATAACAGGTTTCAAGCAACTGCGCGGAGATGGACAAGCGAGCGCGCCAGCGGACCGCACTCCAGCGGCGGCTGGAGCTAAGCGCTAAGCCACGCGTAAAGGCGACCGAGCTCAGTAATGGCCAAGGGGCGTGAGTTAAAGGGACGGATCAAATCCGTGGAGGGAACGCGCAAGATTACGCGAACCATGGAAATGGTCGCCACGTCCAAACTCAAGCGCGCACAGGACAGGGTAGCGGCCGCGCGGCCGTATGCCCAGTCGCTTGCCAGCGTTCTGTCGGACCTGTACTCACCTGCGCTGGCGGAGCGCTTCCCGCTCCTGCGTCAGCCCGCGGCAGCTCGACGAGTTGGCGTCCTGCTAATTACGTCCAACCGGGGCCTCGCCGGTGCCTTCAACTCGAATCTCATAAAGGAAGCGCGATTGCTTCTGTCCAGGCTGGAAGGGCAGGGAGCCGAAATCGAGTTCCACGCCGTGGGGCGAAAGGGATTGGGGTACTTTCGGTATGTCGGACGCTCCATAGCCACTTCTCGAACGGACCTTACGGATAGGCCGACAGCCGCCAATGCGGCAGAGTTGGTCGACGGCATGATGCAGGATTTCGTGACCGAAAAGCTGGATGCCGTATACGTTGTATACGCGAAGTACAATTCGCCTCTTTCCACGCCCGCGACGGCTGCGCGAATCCTTCCCGTCACACCACCAGAGCAGCAAGCCATCAAGCGGGATTATTTACTATTTCCGTCCGCCGAAGCGATACTCTCGGAACTTCTGCCGCTGTACGTGCGCAACGTGGTTTACCGTGCGCTGGTGGAGACAGCCGCCGGTGAACAGGGCGCTCGCCGTACGGCAATGAAAAATGCAACCGACAACGCTGGGGACATGCTGAACATCCTGCGTCGAACCTATAATCGCGCGCGTCAGGCTCAGATAACTCAGGAAATCGCTGAGATTGTGGGTGGCGCCGAGGCACAAAAGGGCTGATCTGGTAAACAGCCGCAGACACTCTGTATGCGCGATCACCCGGATCAATGAACTCACTGCTTGCGTTTCATTTCCCAGGACTTTCACATGGCCACCAAAAACACAGGAAGAGTCGTCCAGGTCATTGGCCCGGTACTCGACGTTGAATTCGAAGCTGAGCAGCTACCGGAGATCTATAATGCGCTGGAAGTAACCATGGGTGCCGATAGCGACCGGCGGAAGGTGGTTGTTGAGGTGCAGCAGCACATCGGGCGCAACCAGGTACGCGCGGTAGCCATGTCCAGCAGCGATGGGCTTCAGCGCGGCATGACTGTTCTGGATACGGGCGGTCCGATCACCGTTCCCGTGGGGGAGCATGCTCTTGGAAGAATTCTCAACGTGCTTGGCGATCCGGTAGATAATGGTCCGCCAATTCCGGCAAACGCACCGCGTTTACCCATCCACCGCGCCCGGCCGGATTTCGTTGACCTGGAGCCCAAGACCGAGGTGTTCGAGACGGGCATCAAGGTCGTCGATCTGATCGCCCCGTTCGTAAAGGGAGGCAAGATAGGATTATTCGGCGGCGCCGGCGTTGGCAAGACAGTAGTGATCATGGAGCTCATCAACAATGTGGCAAAGGGTCACGGCGGAAAGTCTGTGTTCTGCGGTGTGGGCGAGCGCACGCGTGAAGGAAACGATCTGTATCTGGAGATGAAGGAGTCCAACGTGCTCCCGTCTTGCGCGCTCATTTACGGACAGATGAACGAGCCACCTGGCGCCAGACTTCGCGTAGGACTCTCGGGGCTCACGGTAGCGGAGTATTTCCGCGACACGGAAGGCCAGGACGTGCTTGTCTTTATCGACAACATCTTCCGTTTCACCCAGGCGGGCTCCGAGGTTTCAGCCTTGCTCGGTCGCATGCCGAGTGCCGTGGGTTATCAGCCAACTCTGGCGACCGAGATGGGTGACCTGCAAGAGCGCATTACCTCAACCAGAAGCGGTTCGATTACTTCGGTTCAGGCCATTTACGTACCGGCGGATGACATCACAGATCCAGCGCCGGCAACGGCGTTCGCGCACCTGGATGCTACAGTCGTACTATCACGCGCTATTACCGAACTGGGGATTTACCCAGCGGTCGACCCGCTTGCGTCCTCCTCACGTATTCTCGATGCGCAGTATCTGGGGGCCCGGCATCATAAGGCGGCTACAGACGTTCAACGCATTTTGCAGCGTTACAAGGAGTTGCAGGATATCATCGCCATCCTGGGAATGGACGAACTTTCCGAGGACGACAAGAAGATCGTCGCCCGTGCCCGGCGCGTTCAACGCTTCATGTCTCAGCCGTTTTCCGTCGCCGAACAATTCACGGGAATTCCTGGCAAATACGTAAAGCTGGAGGAGACGATATCCTCCTTTGAACGGCTTGTAGCAGGGGAGTTCGATGACCTGCCGGAACAGGCGTTTTATATGGTTGGGCCGATTGAGGAAGCGATAGGAAAAGCTGAGCAGATGGCGAAGGGCTGAGCGATGCTCAAGGTATCGGTCATCTCGCCGGAGCAGACTCTGTATGAAGGAGAGGCGAGCTCCATTGTCGCTCCCGCCTACGACGGAGAAGTCGGCATTCTCACGGGGCACGCGCCAATGATGGCTCTGCTCGGAACTGGCACGCTTCGGCTTTCGGGAAGCGCGGGTGAACAGCGCTTCAAAGTGGAGGGTGGTTTTCTGCAGGTAGTAGACGACGTTGTTCGTGTGGTGACCGAACGCGCGGCGGAGCTATGACGCGCCCTCCGAGATGACCGCAAATCGAGGGCGAGACAAGGGATAGCGATCGCCTGTTTCAGTCGTAAAAGTGGTCCTTGTCACACATTCATAGTCACACTTGACACACTTGTTACAAGCGGGTTAGATACCCTCTCCTCGGGGGAGCTTTCCCCTGAACGGACGGTCTCTGGCGGGACCGCCCGCGTTTCATTGCGCAATGTCGAGATTGCGCAAGCCAGATTGGCGTCGTGCTCACCCGGAGGCTGTATGAAAGAAATCAGTTGGAGGCACATCTGCGCGGGACTGGCGGTTGCCGGCGCGCTCTCGCTCGCGCCAGCCATCGGCAGCGCGCAAACGGGGAAGATTTCAGGCGTAGCGACCGACGCTTCGACAGGGCAACCCGTTGAAGGCGTCCAGATCTCCCTGCGTGGGACCGGATACGGCGCTATTACCCAGGCAAATGGACGCTATTTCCTTATAAGCGTGCCACCTGGCACGTACTCGGTGCTGGCAAGGCGGATCGGCTATCAAAGCACCGAGATCACGGGTGTTCAGGTACGCATCGATGTCACGCGAGAGTTGAATTTGCGGCTAAACGCCTCTACAACCACCCTTGCGACTCAGGTCATCGTAGCTGAGTCCGCGCCGCTGGTTGAGCAGGGGATCACGGGTAGCTCTACGACAATTACCGCGGATGTGATTCAATCATTGCCGGTAACAAGTATTGCGGGGGTACTTTCCCTGCAACAGGGGTTTCTCGACGTACCCCAGAATACCAACCTTCAGTCGTTAGCCGAGGAGCAGCGCAGCACGGTGGCTCCCATTCGGGTGCGCGGTGGTCGTGGCGGGTCGACGATTACCCTCATCGACGGCATCCCGATCAATAATCCCATCTTTGGGACGGAGGCCATCCGTTTGAACGCCCTAGCTGTCTCGGGGATTGAATTCGTGCGCGGCTATATGGAGCCGCAGTACGGCAACGGCCTTTCAGGTGTTATCAACCAGGCCACGCGCGAAGGGGGAACCAACGTAGCGGGCTCGATCGACTATCAGACGTCGACTCTTGCCGGCGCGTTGGGATCCGATGCGGATGAGGTTAATGGTTTTCATCTGATGCGCGGGTTCCTTTCTGGTCCCATTCCAGGGACCTCGGACAAGGTTCGATACGCGGTTTCGGGGCAGATCGAGTACGGTGCGTCGCGGGTTTTGGAGTTCGATGATCAGGTCAACTCATTCAATCGCCAGCAGACTTTCGACGAGCTACCCCCCCAGGTCCTCGACATCATCCCGGGCTTCCGTGCGTTCGGCGGCCGTGAGAATCAACAAATTGTAGGCAAGCTGACGTTTGTACCATCGGCCCGGTCAGGCACGAAGCTCAACGTCAATGCGATCATTCAGGAGCGCGCCAATCAGGGCTACGATCGGCGATTCCTTCTTGCTGCCGCAGGGGATCCACTTACCCTGGCTTCCTCAATTCTGGATTCGCTCGGACTGTTGGCGTCGCGTGGCTTTCGTGACCTGGTCCAGGGCTCCGTGCGCGATGAGACGCGGCTGTATGGCGCGACGCTGGAGCAGCGTTTCGGCAGGACGACGCTTCAGCTTCGAGGCGCGAAAACGGAATTCGAGCGGAATACATGCAATGTGTTCCTGGGAGTTTGCATTCCGAACGTCTTCATCAACGGGAATTTCAACGAGCAATTCATCGCACCGTTTGGCGTAGTGGGACTGCCGCTTACCGGTGGTGACGCCGTCAGCGGGGGTGAGAGCTACGACACGTATGTGGTGCGTGCTGACCTGCAGTCACAAGTCACCGACCATCACAACATTCAGGCTGGTGGATCGTTCGTTCGACATGATATCGTCTACGGCGAAATTCGTGGTATCGGAGGCAACTCGGGCATAGCGCAGACGGTTAACCAGCTTTACCGCGCCAAGCCAATCGAGGCGGGAGTCTATCTCCAGGACCGAATTGAGTTTGACTTCCTTACAGTAAAGTTGGGGGCGCGGTACGACTATGGCCGAGCTCAAGGGCGCGGGTTCTCGGATCCGCTCAACCCGACCAATGGAACGACCGCATTGGAGGTTTGTGAGGGAAATGCTCCCGGAATCAACAGCAATCCCTTCACCTTCACGAACGACAGTGGCGTCACATTTACCGGCCGCACCGCGTGCTCGGAGGCGCCGGGCCTCATCCCGGGCGCACGTTCCTTCCTGATTGACAGCGCCGCAAGGTTGGCGCAACGGGACGACTTCCGCGAAGCCAAGGCTCGTACTGCTTTCAGTCCGCGCATCGGCGTGAGTTTCCCGCTGACGGAACGGTCCACGGTATTCTTCAATGCCGGCCGCTACACCATGAATCCGCTGTACCACAATCTTTATCGCAATTCTGGAATCG
>JACMME010000080.1 GCA_014379205.1 Gemmatimonadaceae bacterium | reverse complement strand
TTCAGTCGAAATCCGTCACATCGCCCAAGTCGTGCGTTTGAGTCGCGGATTGAGCACCGTGTCGGTGAGCATCGACGGCGTGGCAACACCATTCCATGCTGTTACCGAGCTTTTTTTCACGGAGCTGCCCACCTTTCCAGCAGAGACGCTGGCTACCCTCGCGCATATTCACCTCTGGCAGAAGCCGCGTGCCGAACAGGTATTGACGCTGTTCAGCCCTTCGGTGGAAAGCTACGCCATTGTCTCCCCGTTCTCCGTGCAAGCCCGTGCGAACGCAACCGGCGAGCTGCTCAATCGGCGCGGCGATTCCTGGCAAACCGCGGCAGGCGCCATCGGCGGAAGGGTGTCCAATGTTTTGGGGAATTGTGAGACTCTTCAACCTCCGCGAGATGAAATCGGCTTCGGCTGTCGTCAAGCGGTTTTCAGCCTCGCGATTGACGCCACACTATCCGCCACGACTGTCGCCTCAACCGTGCGACCAGTTTCGCGCCGGCTCGTAATGGCCACGAGCGATGTAGAAGGCGTGCTGCTTCCGGCGGTCGGAATACTGCCGTCGCCAGCGAGTCGATTCTAGTCGCGACGCAGTACATCTTCCTCGGCGAGCGTTCCGCCGGTTAAGTTGCGGCGCAACTGAATCCGGAGAGACCTGTTTTGGCGAGCCAACCACACATCCGTCCGCACGAACATGATCGCGATCTCGAGCTCCTCGACCGCCTGGCGCGCGCGCGCGTAGAGCTCGTTGCACAGATTGCACGTCGTATTGTGGGACAGCACGACATCGTGGATAACGTAGTGGCGGCGTTGCTCGCCGGCGGACACGTCCTGCTGGTCGGAGTGCCGGGGCTTGCCAAGACACTGCTGGTTCACACGGTGGCGCAAGCGCTGGATCTTTCCTTCTCGCGGATTCAGTTCACCCCAGACCTCATGCCGAGTGACATCACCGGCACCGAGCTCATGGAGGAGGATCATGCGACCGGGCGACGCATCTTCAAGTACGTCCGGGGACCGGTTTTCGCCAATGTGGTCCTCTCCGACGAGATCAATCGGGCGCCGCCCAAGACACAGGCGGCGTTACTGCAGGCGATGCAGGAGCACGCGGTAACCGCGGCGGGCAAGACACACGCGCTTCCCGAGCCGTTCTTCGTTCTTGCAACGCAAAACCCGATCGAGCAGGAAGGTACGTACCCCCTGCCCGAAGCTCAGCTTGACCGCTTCATGTTCGAGCTGCGTGTGGGCTACCCCTCGCGCGACGAGGAAGAGCGCGTCGTGACGACGACCACCAGCGATGTGACCGCGGAAGTCACACCTGTCCTTGGCGCAGAAGATCTCATCGCGCTGCAGCATCTGGTGAGACGGCTGCCCGCGCCACCTACGGTCGTTCGCTACGCCGTAAAGCTTGCCCGCTCGACCAGGCCGGACGCGGAAGAAGCAACCGCGGATGTGAAAAAGTATGTCAGCTGGGGCGCCGGCCCGCGAGCATCGCAGTATCTGATACTGGGCGCCAAGGCCAAGGCAGCCATGGACGGCAGGTCGGTGCCCGACCTCGAGGATGTGCGCGCGGTGGCGTTACCCGTAATGAGGCATCGCGTCCTCATGAATTTCCAGGGAGAGGCGGAAGGCATGACCGCGGAGCGGCTGATCTCTCTGGCGGAGCGGTAGGAGAGGGCGGGTTGCGGATCGCTCGCGCTACGCCTCTTCGCGGTAGCGGAGAACCGGTTTGACGTCGACCACCGGCGTGCCATCGATCGCTTCTATTGGTCCGATCCGCAAGCGGGTTCCAGAGATCTCAAGCACTGTAACGCGATGTAGTCCCAACGGGTTCGGTCGGTGCGGCGACCGTGTGGCGAAAACTCCGGCGAGCGGGATGTCGGGGTCATCGCGCGGGTGCACCTCGAGCACCCCGCGATCCGCCCGGTGAAGCCAGGTTATGACAATGGCGTCATCGCCGGCAGCAATCCCGAACAGTGCTCGGGCGTACGCAGAATTCACTTCCAACCATGCATCAGGGGCTCCCTCCGAACCTTGCCTCGGCGCCTCGTCCAATGACTGAAGCGCCGACCGAATGTGCCCGATCGGGTTGAGTGAGTAGTCCTCGGGCGTTCTGAGCACGGGGTCTCCTACAGCCAGGGTGATGGAATAGGTTCGATGACGTTATCGTCTCTGATCGCCTTCGCGAACTCAACCAGGCTCTCGACGACTGACCAGCCATATCACCCTATTCAATTATCGCGTCCGCCTCGATTTCAACCAGCATCGCTGGATCGATCAGGGCCGCGACCTCGACCATGCTGGTTGCAGGCCTGATGTCACGAAAAAACTCTCCGTGCGCCCGCCCGTACTCTTCCCAGCGCGCGATGTCGGTGACGTACATGCGCGTTCGGACGACATTTGCCATTGTCGCACCCGCACGTATCAGAGCACGTTCTATGTTGCGCAAAGTCTGAAGGGCCTGGCCGTATGCGTCTCCCTGTGCGACCACTGCGCCCGTCTCATCAGTTGCTGTAGTCCCGGCAACGGAGACGAAGTTTCCTACGCGCACCGCGCGCGAGTACCCAACTACTGGCTCCCAGCGCGTGCCACTCGAAATATTTGTTCTATCCACAGATCACCATGTTGAGAGGACCGTTAGCTCGAGTTAGTATCGCCCCTCGTGCAGACGCAAGGAGTTACAAGTGCTGAGACACCCATGTCTCGCTGGCGGAGAGATTAGGTTCGAGTGCGTTCACTGGAATGCACGGGCTTGGCAGACAATAGCGCACGCACAAAAGGGCCACTGCTTCAGCTAGTGACCCTCAGTAAAGCCGCGCATACTCCCAAGGTTGAGTAGTTCAGGCCCCCACAATCTTCAATGAACGTGGGGTGAGGCTCCTCTGTCCACCCGGGAGTGCATCCATGTCGACCGTCTGGAACAGCATACCAAACATCGTGCTCGCCAGTAGTTTATCGCAAATCTCAGGGTCAAACTGAGTGCCTCGATACTTGATAAGCTCCCTTCGTACGTCCTCTTCTCCAAGGGCCTTTCGATACGGGCGGTCGCTAGTCATAGCATCGATGGTATCAGCAAACATGATGACGCGTGACTCGACTGGGATTGCCTCAGCAGCAATCTGATCAGGATACCCGCTTCCATCCCAATTTTCATGATGATGGCGAATCGCACCGACAAGATTACGAAGATCCGAGACCATGCTTACAAGCTCTGCACTTTTCACCGGATGGGTTTTCATAATAGCCCACTCGTCCGGCGTGAGTCTGCCCGGCTTACGTAGTATTGGTGCGTATACTTCGTGAATCTTTCCAACATCGTGAAGCAGAGCCGCGACAGCTACACGATTGATTAATTTAGAGTTCATTCCGACTGCGCGAGCAATAATGCCGGAATAATGCGCCACGCGGCGGGAGTGGCCTGAAGTGTAAGGGTCTCTTGCCTCTATCGCCTTTACCATCAGCTGAAGGAGCTCTTGCGTCAGCTGCTCCAGCTGCCTGTTAGTCTTGTATAACTGGCGCGCTCCGAGTAGCGGCAACGCTAGCCCTAGTGCTCCAATGACACCGGTTCGGACGTACACCCAAGCAAACAGGAAGACCACAGGCGCTGAGAGGACATCGTAAATAAGCGTGCTAAAGGTACTGTCCTTCCACACGCTCAGTACCTTTCTCTTACTGCTGGCGGCGATCACGCCGCTCACCGCGAATGTATTCGCGACAAAAAACACGGCCACCAGTGCTAGAAAGGGGCCGATAGTGGCGGTCGTCAGAGTGAGCAACGAAGCTTGAGCGTGGCGCTGAAGCGGTATGCCTCCAAGTCCCAGAAACACCAGGATGCCCATCGACGTCGCGAATGATGTCTGGGCGATATTAAACCCCGCCTTAAGTACGCCTCGTTTTGAAAAGGCCTCTGCTATGGCGTGAGTGGTTGCTACGGCAAGAACCGTCAGCAGGTTGGGAGCTATTAGCGCGCTCGCCAGAATTGGCACGAACGCGATGGTGCCGCTTCCACCACCCGGAAGTTTGTGGGCCTGCAACAAAGCGATCAAACCCAACACGGCGAGCCAAACAACTGCTTGCGCTTGTATGCGCGTTAACTCAGGA
>JACMME010000079.1 GCA_014379205.1 Gemmatimonadaceae bacterium | reverse complement strand
TCGTGCAGTACGTCCGCCAGTTCGGTATCCGCCGCCAATGGCAGTTTGGCAGCACGAACTGGGCAATGGCGATGGCGGACCGGCGCACGCTGGGTGGCTCGCTGCAGCTTCGCGCAATGCTGAGCGCCGAGCCGGCAACGTTGACTGATATTGGCTACCCGCAGCTGCTGCAGGCTGCTCAGCCTCATCGTGGCGGAACGGTCACCGACCGTCAGCATCCGCACGAGCTGTTGAGCGAGTTGGGGATCCGCTATGAACGCGCAATTAATCGCGAGCTGGCCGCCGAGCTGTACATCGCGCCGGCGGGGGAGCCGGCAATCGGTCCGGTCGCTTACCGGCACCGGCCTTCCGCGGCAAACGATCCGGTGGCGCCGCTGGGGCACCACGCGCAGGACGTCGCTCACACTACTTTCGGCGTTGTGACCGTCGGAGTGTTCAGCCACTCCGCCAAGCTCGAGGCATCCGTTTTCAACGGACGTCATCCGGACGATGCCCGAACCGGTCTCGACCTCGGTGGCGCCCGGCTGAATTCGTACGCGGCGCGGCTGACGGTCAATCCGTCCAGTGCATGGAGCGTGAGCGGCTCCGGCGGGTACGTCGCCGCCGGCAACGAAGCGGAGCACGGCGGCGACCTGCATGGGTCGCAGTATCGCCTGAACGCGTCGGTTCTGCATACACGGCAACTCGCCGATCACGGTGAGTGGTCAAGTGCAGCTATATACGGCGTCAGTCTGGGTGCTGGCGGCGTCGATCCGCTGTACGCGGTGCTACTCGAGTCGAATGCCGAGATCGGACGATACGCTGTCTTCGGGCGCGCTGAATACGTGCGGCGCACCGCTGCTCAGCTTGCTCTAACAGGCTCCGTCAGGCCGGAACTGCCTGTGGGGGCGCTATCGCTCGGCTTCGCTGGCCGGCTCGGTACGCTGAACGCTCTACGAGTGAGTCTGGGAGCTCGCGGCACGGCGAACTTCGTCCCCGCGGACCTCGAGCCTTTCTACGGTAGCCGCACACCCTTTGGCGTACTAGTGTACCTGCACGTGCGGCCAAAACAACCCGTAGGCAGGCGGACGTCACGCCGGGACGCCGGGGGCGCCGCTTTCTCTCAAAAAGCGTGGCAATTGGCTCATTAACTGCAAAGTCGTCGGGTCCAACGATCTTCGCGCTCGTTACCCGCGAGGGAAGCGCGCGCCGTCTCGTTAAAGGCATTGGATAGACTCTGCAGTTTCACGGAAGTATGCCGGCGAGAACCCGTCCAGGAGAGTCGGCCTGGTCGCGTTTCGCTAGCCTCGCAGACATGAGGCCGCAACGGAGGAGCGGCGAGCGAACAATTGAGATGCTGCTCACATGATCATCACGCGGATTGTCGCGTCATGATTCAGACAACCAATCGGACGCATGGCGCGGAGCGTTTGTCAGGCGTCATCAGGGAGGGCTGGACAATGAGGATTTATGGGATGGCCGCGATCGCGGCCCTGATGGTAATTAGTCCCGCAGACCGCGTGCTTGCACAGGCGCCTGCTAAGGCGATGAAGGCGGACCGCGCGGTTGTCGACAGGATAATCGCGAAATGGGCCGCGCGCCCGAGGCTCGGAGCGGTGGAGATGTTGGCCAAATACGGCGCGCCGCAGGAGGCTACTTCCGAAAGGCTTATCTGGCACGAGGCGGGACCTTTCAAGCGCGTAGCCGTAATGAACCTGGAAACGCCGCATGATTTCCCGCTGCCGCACGTCGACTTCCTGGAGCACACCATCACGTACAACGTGCCGCAAGACAAAGTGGGCGCTCTTATCGAGTTCGACGCGAGCAGCACGATCAATCGCACCGTGGGTGAGTTGTCAGCGCGCTGCGACCTGGAAGGGCACAACATCCTGACGCTGAATCTGGATCACGACATCGTCATGGGAAAGAAAACCGTGCAAGAGGCACGCACGGCATTTGGTGAGATCGTTACCGAAGATGTGTTGGGCAAACACCCGGCCTATGTCGAAGCGCTGCAATTCGAGCCTGCGAGCATGTCCGCCGCGGCATTTCCGGATAAGCCGGTCATCTCAGGCTCGCCCATGCGTGCAGCCGTAGCTGGCTCTCAGCCGGACGCCACCGGAGCCAGGAGTGACGCCAGCGTTCTCGCTACCGTCATCGCGGTCGATCTCAACGAAGTTCTCGCCGCCGCGGAAGCTGGCAAGAAAAAGATCAGCCAGCCGGTACTGCAGTACGCGAAGCTGCTTCATGAGGGACATGGCGAGAACATGGTGAAGACCATGAAGCTCGGTCAGGAGATCAGCGTGACGCCGGTTATCACAGCCAGCGTGGAGCAGCTCCAGAAAAAGGGTGCCGGTGGGCTCGCGACGCTTGTGCGTCTGGATGGCAAACCGTTCGAGCGCGCCTACCTTGCGGCGATGATCAAGGGCCATGCCGAAGTCGTAGCCATGATCGACAATCAGTTGCTCAAGTCAGCCGAAAACGAGGCTGTCAAAAAGCATCTGATAGCCGCTCGTGCCGACGTTGCGGGTCACCTCGAGAAGGCAAGGGCGCTTCAGGCTGGTCTGATCCGTTAGGGGTAATTGATATGTCAATGCGCTGCCAGCCACCTTCAAAACTATGTCAGCGCTGAGCTGGCTGGCCTGCCATTGCCATATGCTACGCACCGGCCACAAGCATGTCCAGGATTGAAGTCGACCAGCGATGCACGTCATGCTCCAAGACAGTCGCACGCAACGCCCGCATGCGTCGCTGCCGCACTGCGCCTTCCATCGTGAGCGCGCGGTGGATTTCTTCTGCCGTCCCATCAACGTCGTAAGGGTTCACGAGCAGCGCATCCGGGAGCTCTTCGGCTGCACCGGCGAACTCGCTCAACACCAGCACGCCCTCTTCGTCCACGCGAGACGCAGCAAACTCCTTGGCGACGAGATTCATCCCGTCGCGCAATGGCGTTACAAGCATGACGTCCGCCGCTCGATATAGCGCGAGCAGTACGTCGCTCGGGACACTCCTGTAGATGTAATGGATCGGCGTCCAGGTAGGCGTTGCGAACGCGCCATTTATGCGCCCGACCAGGGCATCCACTTCCCGACGGATGCGGCGGTAGGCGTCCACGCGATCGCGCGACGGCACGGCTACCTGGATGAGCCGAACGCGCTCCCGCCATTCCGGGTGCACTGTGAGCAATCGTTCGACCGCGAGAAGGCGGCGCGGGATTCCCTTTGTGTAATCCAGGCGGTCGACGCCCACAAGAAGCCGCTGACCCGGGGCCCTGTACTCGACCACCTTCGCTTTCACTGCGCTCGTCTCAGCCCGGCGCGAGAAGTCGGCTGCATCGACGCCAATCGGGAAAACGCCAAGGCGCACTTGCCTGCCCCCCCACGGCACCACGCTTTCGACGCTAGCCTCGAGCGAAAAAAGCCGGCGCAGCGCCGCCCGGAAGTGGCCGAGAAACCGGCGCGTTTGAAAACCGACAAGATCCGCGCCCATGACTCCCTCGACGAGCGAGTGCCTTGTAGGGAGTGTGAAGAAGATCTCGGGGTTGGGGAACGGGATATGGAGGAAGAAGCCGATCCGCGCTTCCGGGATACGCTGGCGCAGCAGCGCCGGGACACGCAGCAACTGATAGTCGTGCACCCAGATGACGTCACCCGGACGATAGTGCTCCGCCACAGCGTCGGCGTAGCGGGCGTTCACCGACTCATACACGTCCCATCCGTCGACGCGGAGCGGCAAGCGGTCGATCCGATCGTGGCAGATGGGCCAGAGCACTGCGTTCGAGATGCGCTCATAGAAAACCGCCACCTCCAGTGCGTCAAGCTGGATGGGTACCGTGCGGAGCTTTTCCAGTTGCCTGTCGACATCGCGACGAGCATCCTGATCGAGTCCGTCCAGGCCCCCGGGCCAGCCCACCCATAGGCCGCCCGACCGCTCGTGCGGGGCGCGCAGCCCCGAAGAAAGGCCGCCGACGCTTTGCCGCACGGTCGCGCGTCCATCCTTAACGCGGACGGTCACGGGGAGACGATTCGAGACCAGGATAAGACGTGGGTCCATGCAGGATCAATAACAGCCTGCGAGAGATTGCAGAACCCGCATTTACAACTTGTTGCTCATGCCGCCATGCCGCGCGTCTTTCGGATTTGTCTGACATATCCACGAGACGACCGTCACTGGTGTGGCTCGTACGGCTCCATGTGCACGAGTACGGACTGTATCTGCGGTACTGCCCGTTGCATCGCTCCCTTCACCCGCCCGCCCAGGCGGTGTGCCTCATCGAGAGGCGTGTTCGGGTCGGCGTGAATGTGCACGTCCACATGGTATCCCAGCCCCGCTTTGCGCACCGCGAGTTTCTCCACAGCCAGCACGCCCGTGACGGCCGATGCGGCGCCACGGATTGGCTCCACGACGCCGGGCCCGGGCATGCGGTCCATGAGATCGTGCAGCGCGGGACGAAGCAGCAGGACGCCGTTGAAGGCGATCACCGCACATGCCAATAGCGCGGCCCAGTCGTCGGCCGACTCCCAGCCGGTGCCACCGCGGTACCGGCTGCCCCAGAGCGCGACGCTGATCCCAATGAATGCTGCCGTGGACGTCACTGCGTCGCTCAAGTGGTGCCACGCGTCTGCCTTGACCGCGATACTCCCTGTCTCGTTGGCAATCGCGCTCACGCGTCGCGACAGGACCCACTTGACGATCACAACCGCTATCAGAACACCGAGCGTCCAGGGTGCGGGCACGCGGTGTGGGGTACGTATCTCACGCACAGCCTGAATGGAGATCCCGAGAGCAGCACCCAGCAGCATGAGAGCCACGGCCGCCGCTGCAAGCGCTTCGGCCTTCCCGTGCCCATACGGATGGTCTTCGTCAGCCGGCCGGGCAGCCACAGCGAGTCCACCCCAGACGAGCAGCGAGCCGAAAACATCGGCACCCGACTCGGCTGCATCGGCAACGAGGGCATACGTATTTCCGAGGAGACCCGCGACGAGCTTCACGGCCGCCAGGCCCGCGTTGACGACCATGCCCGTCTGCGCGGCGCGCATGCCACGAGCAATTGCGTCAGTCACGTAAAAATCGCCTCGCCCTCCGCCTAAACCCGACCAGTCGAAGGAATTCCGTTAACCCCGACTCGCCCGATACCGTCCCGGAGTCATGCACATCTCCCGGCGGAATACGTTGCAGAAGTGGCTCTGATCGGCGAACCCCGCGTTCAGCGCAATCTCACCGAGAGGCCGATCGGTATCGAGAAGGTCGCGCGCGGCCTTCTCGATGCGGAGTCGTCTAAGCCGCTGACCCACCGTGCATCCGTAACTGCGACGAAACCAGCGCGCGAGTGTCACGGGATGCACGCCCACCAGGGTGGAGAGCTCCGACAGTGAGAGTTGACCCGTGAATCGCTCGTTCACGATGTCCATCGCATGGGTCAGCCACCGTGGGGTGGCGCCACGCCCGGTTGACCCATCGGAACGTGCGAGCGAAGCGAGCAACTCGAGCAGCAAACCCTCTGCGGCGACAAGCGCAGCGTCGTCACCCTCCGCGAGCTCCAGAACGAGCCTGCGCGCCACTTCTGCTGCGGCGCCACCGCGCAGATGCACGCGATCGTCCAGCAAATCGGCTATCGAACGGATCTCCTCGAAGCGCGAAGGTTCCACTTCAACCAGCAGCCCGTGGGTCTGCACCGACATGAAGTGATTCCAATGCTCGTCACCGGCGGGCGTCAGTTTGAGCGTATTAGGCGTGCACGTTGTGGCATGACCGCGCGAGTACTCGGTGAATCCTCCGCGCATCACGTAACAGAGCGTGGGAAGCTCATGGTGATGGCGGGGAAGCGTGGCACGCGGGTCATGTAACCCGCTGGTCAGCGTGAAACCCGGAATCCGGACGGTGCGGCCATGTACTGAATCAGGTCGTGCTCTGACACTCAAGCTCATGATGTGTACTCCTGTGGCGAACCGCTTCAATCATACAATCGGGTCTCGCTCGTGCAAGACGCGCTCTGTACCGGCTTCTAGAGTAAGCCTGACAGTGTGTGGCCTTGAGGGTCCAGCTGGAAGCCTGGGCTTTGGTCGGCGGTCTGGCCGGCCACAGACCACCCAGAATGCCAGCTGGTCTTTGTCTCGTGGTACGAGCACATCTGCGCTCTCAATGCCAACTGAATCTCGATGCACTGTAACGTCGCTTTCGCGCGTACTAGGCGGACTTACTTCTTCGTACGGAGGAAATCATGAACAAAATTGGTGTGATCTCGATCTCGCTCGTCGTGGCCGCCTGCGGTGGATCCGACGATGGCGGCACTACTCCAGGCGAGCGAGCCGCGAGTGTAACCATATCACCAGCCACCGTAGCCACGTTCGCGTCGCTCGGTCAGACAGCAGGGCTAACCGGTCAGGTGCGGGGAGACGGAGGGAGCGTGCTCAACAATGTCACCATTTCCTGGACGACACTGAGTGCGTCAGTCGCTTCCGTGTCGGCTGCAACGGGTTCGGGTACGACGGTGACATCGGTCGGCAACGGTAACACAAAGATCATCGCTACCGTCGCTACTCCCAGCGGGGCACGGAGTGATACGGTAGACGTCGCCGTGCAGCAGGCGTTCGCTGCAGTGCTCATAACTCCGGCTACCGTGAACCTGCAGGCAAACGGCACGCAGCAGCTTACCGCGTCTCTTGTGGACGCAAGAAATACGGCGCTGGCACTTCCGGGGGTTCCGGCGGCGGCCTTCAGCACGAGCAATAGCGCGGTTGCCGACGTGAGTGCCACTGGTCTAGTGACGGCGAAGACGAACGGGAACGCGGTCATCACTGCGTCCGCGACATTTCAGGGAATAACGCACACGGCGACGCGGTCAGTGGTGGTGGCAACAAGTGTGGGCCAGCTTCACGAAGTCACTACGACAGCAGCGTCGTTCAGTCCTGCCTCCCTTACCATCCGGGCAGGTGACCGGGTGCGCTTTACCATTGCGGCGGCTCCCCACAACGTGCTGTTCGATAGTAACCCGCCTGTCGAAGGCGATATCGGCGGAGCAGGCGGCGTACCCCCGGGGACGGTGGAAACGCGAACGTTCAATGCCGCCGGAGCCACCAACTACCACTGCAGCATTCACAACGGCATGACCGGCAGCATTACCGTAAATCCGTAAGGCGCAGTGCCGTCGATTGCTCAGAGCGGCGCAACTGCTCCAGCTGAGAGGCTCACGAAGACCCTCTTTCTGCGAGTGACGGCCATCACGCTGGCGCTGGCCAGCGCCTCACCCGCCGATGTCGTGTCGCAGTCGCTGCTGGATCGCCCACCCAACCTTTCCGGGGGTTGGGTGGGGAACAGCGGCACGCTGTATTTCAATTTTCTGCATCGATTCACGGAGAGTGGTGAGCCGGAGCATAAAGTCTCCAACGTTCCCACGTTCCTGGTCGCTGCCGGTCTACCAAAACGAACGTTGCTTGGATTCAACTACGCAACCAATTCGCAACTTGCGCTGAGGTTCCCGAACGAGTGGGAGTTTTTCGGGAGATTCGCGGCTCTTCTGCAGGACGAAGGGTCACCCATCGATCTTGCGGCGCAAGCCGGATACAATCTCGCCGCCGAAGGAGCCGACGCGGAGGTGTCACTGGGAAGGCGTGTTGGGCCCGCGCGCATAATGTCCGCGGCTCGAGTCCTCTCGGATCCAATCGAATCGGGGAAAACTCGCTATGCGATCGCAGGAGGGGGAACGCTCCGGCTGGGGCGGTTCCTGGCGTTGGCCGGCGATGTGGCGTCACTAACGAGTCGGGAGGCGGGGGAAAGAGTCGCGTGGAGCGCCGGCCTTCACATGGCAATTCCTACCACACCGCACACACTGTCCCTGCAGGCCGCAAACACCCTCACATCCACTCTGCAGGGCAGCTCGCGTGGGGGCGACGATGTTCGTTACGGGTTCGAGTTCACGATCCCGCTGACGCTGCGCCGGTATTTTGGCGCAGGGGCGCGCCCTCCAAGCCATGGTGGCGAGGAAGTGCCGGCTGCGCCGGATACGACGCGAGTCGCTACTCCGGACATCGACGCAAGGACTCCAGCGCCAGGCGTGCCGGCTCCCGCGCCTCCGGACAGCTTGATTTCCGACAGCATGAAGGTCGTCACACCGGACATCGACGTGAGGACGCGCGACACTGCCCGGACAGCTAGAGCGGTCAGGAACGCGAGCATTCGAAACTTCGCATTCACGCCCGGCAGGATCGAGATCGCGGCCGGCACGACGGTTCAATGGAAGAACAACGATCCCGTTGCACACACCGTGACCGCGACGGATGGCAGCTTCAATTCGGGACTCATCGAATACGGAAAGACCTATAGTCGAACGTTCACAGAGCGTGGGACATACAACTATTACTGCATCCCTCACACTTTCATGAAGGGAGTGATAGTGGTGAGGTGATGTGCGCGAGGTTTTGCCTATGCGCTATTTTCGAGTCAAAGCGCCCAAACTGGTAGTCTTTTCGGCACTCCCCTTTCTGTTCTTGGCATGCTTCTCGGAGAAATCGGACGCCTTGCGGCCTCCGGTTGACGCGGAGTGCCGAATTCCGGTGGGAGCGGCGGGTTCGACGCTAGTCGCCATACGGGACTTCGCGTTCGTTCCGGCGCAAGTCCGCGTTCGAGCCGGAGAAAAGGTGACGTGGGTGAACTGCGAACCAGCGGACACGGAAGCCCATACGAGCACATCCGATGGTCCGGCCTGGGATTCAGGCTCGATGGCGTCGGGCGCGGTCTTTACGCACACCTTCAATCAAACAGGGACGCTGCCGTACCACTGCGAACCACATCCTTTCATGAAAGGGACGGTGATCGTCGAGTAGCGCTACCTGCTTGGCCGGAGCCATACGCCCTGCGATGCTGACGCCGGAGGCAGTTAGCGCAGTATTGATTCCTTCGCTAGGTCGGCGTCACTGGAATGCTACGAGCTCTCGTCACCAGATCAGGGTTCCCAACCTCTTTCCCTCGAACGTTCATACGCGGCGCGCGCGTATGGCCGAGCTGTACTCCACTCTCCC